>NZ_JARUXD010000033.1:0-37692 GCF_030433875.1 Curtobacterium sp. PsM8
GCGCGTGGGGGGGTGGGTGCGGGGGGGCCGGGGGGGGTGGGCCGCCCGCCGCCCGCCCCCCCCCCCCCCCCCCCCCCCCCCCCGGGGGGGGGCCCCCCCCCGCTCCTGGTGCCCCTCGGTTCCCGACTGCTCAGCGCTCGAGCTGGGGTGCTTGCCGCGGTCGTCTTCCTGGCGACTCCGGCAGTACTGCTCGCTGCGACGAACGGACGCTCGCAGGCGCTCGAGATGCTGGCCGCAGTCGCCGCATCCCTGCTTCTCCTCGTCGCGGCCGACCCGACCTCGGCGAGGAAGCGCTGGCACGCTTCGGCGGCGTGGGCTGGCTACGCGGTGGTCGCGTACGCCGGAGTCTTGCTGGATCTGTGGATCGTCTTCCTCATCGCCGCGCACGCGCTGACGGTCCTACTGCTCTGGTGGCGTCGAGGCCGTTCCGGCAACCGAGCGGCACTGATCGGCCTTGGGGTCATCGTCATTGTCGCCGTGTTCTCTGCGCCGTTCGCTGTCCTGGCTGCCGGTCAGAGCGGACAGATCGGCTGGTTGAAAGCACCGACCGTGTCCAGCGGCTTCCGTACCGTGTTCCGGGACGCGTCGTTCCTGTTGCCGTTGGTGCAGCAGAGCCTCCGGTGGCCGACCGTCGCAGCGATCATCAGCTGGCTGCTCGCCATCGTCGGCATCGTGTGGATGCTCCGGACTCGTCGTCTCCGTCCGGCGCTCGGGCTGCTGGTTCCGTGGTTCGTGGTGCCGCCGCTCGGGCTGCTGGTGGTGACGGTCCTGGTGTCGCCGACATTCACTGACCGGTACCTCGCGATGAGCGTCCCCGCTCTTTCCCTCCTCGTCGCTGCCGGCCTCGACGCGCTCATGCACCGACGGCTGACGGCGATCGTCGCCGTCATCGGCCTCGTGCTGCTGCTCGTGCTCGGAGGTTCCGCGTGGAAGCAGGTCCGGTGGGGGATCCCCGTCACCGCGGACTTCCACGCCGTCGCAGACGAGATCCGTACGGAACGTCTGGCCGACGGGACCGATCGGGCCGGCATCATCTACGGCAACATGGCCCGTCCGCCCACACAGCTGCGGGTGGACTACCCGCAACAACTGCAGGGCGTCACGGACCTCGGCCGCACGCCGGCGCCGCCCGCGGATGGGTTCTGGCCGACCCGTGGGGACGTCGGCGCCGCGGTCGGACGCTCTGACTCCGTGGATGTCGTCTGGTACGTCGGACAGACCAACAGCCCCGAAGTGCGCCTGGTAACCCAAGCGATCCTGGGACACGGGTACCGCCCGGCCGAAACGAACACATTCGGGGGCGTCACACTCATCGAGTTCCGCACAGCACCGTAAGACCTCGCTCGTCAACCGGTACCACCTCGGCAGGACACGGCTGCCGGTGAGGTTCAGTAACTGATGCGTCCGGTCACCAGGATCACGCCCATCAGCACGGCGAGCGTCACCGCCGGGACACCGACCCAAAGCACCACCCACATCCAGTAGCGGGCCTCACGACGATGGTCGTCATCCATGCGTCAAGTAGACCAGGTCCCGCTGTCGTGGCTCGATGACAGCCGGAGCTCAGCAGAGTCGACCGCGCCCTGGAATGTGCCGCCACACCCGCTCGTCGGTGCTTGAGGTAGTCATGAAGTTCTTCATGGTGCCGGCCTGATCTCTTGACCACGAGATCACCAGGATGCCCCTCGGTCCTGAGCTTCTCCAAGCGCTTTACCTCGGCCAAAGCGGCAACGTAGCCGGAGGGAACAGGTGTGCTTTTCATCAACACGACCACCCTGACCTACCGCACACCCGGGCGTTGCGCCGTAACGTCTCACTTAACCAAGCAACCTATGCCACAGTAGATGTGCTCTCCCCTACCGAAAGGCAGTAATACCCATGGCGCAGAAAGTCACCACCCACCTCGTCGACGACCTGACCGGCGACACCATCGAAGACGGCAAGGGCCGCACGGTCACCTTCGGGTTCGACGGCGCCAACTACGAAATCGACCTCACCGACGACAACGCAGACCAGCTCCGCGAAGCGTTCTCCGACTACATCGCTGCAGCCCGCAAGACCGGCAACCGCAGCGGCCGCGCATCCTCTGGCAGCGCGCCCAAGCGGGGCAACTCCGAGGAGCTTGGCAAGATCCGCGAGTGGGCGGCAGCTAACGGCCACGAGGTCTCCTCCCGCGGCCGGATTAGCCAGGCCGTCCGCGACGCGTACGACGCCGCGCACTGACGTCACTCCCCCATACGCGACAACGGCCGGCCACCCCTCGGGGTTGCCGGCCGTTGGCGTCCGCGCCGATAGTCGTCTCTTAAGACAACTACGCCGCTCCACTGATCTACGCTTCGCTGTGGGACTTCGTCAATTTGACGAAGACGATACCTGCTATTTGCTCGTTCCTTTGAACACGTCCGGATAGTCCGACAGTGTCGTCCAACGGGAAATTGGCCAACTCAAAACGAACGCACGGCCGACGACGTCATCTTCAGGAACGAACACCACAGGGTCACCAGCAGCGTTGTGCGCAGCCGAGTCTTCGGAGAAATACCTATTATCCCCCAAGACCCACAGCTTGTTCTTCGGCACCGTCACAGAATATTCGTATGCATCTGACGGCTTGCCTGCTGGCACATTGATATAGGGCTCGTCGAGCGGAACGCCGTTGACCGACAACTGACCCAAGCTGTTACAGCACTCGATTTTGTCACCAGGCAGCCCGATAACTCGCTTGATCAAGTGATTATTACCATCCTGGGACGCCAGGCCTACTGAAGATAGCGCCTGCTTGAATCCCGCCATCAGTGGATTTGTCGATTGTTCAGTAGTTGGTGATTCATTCGCCAACCACCCGCCTGGATCTTTGAAGACGATAACGTCTCCGCGATGCAACGGGGTTATTTTCGGGGTCAACTCATTCACGACCACCCTGTCATTTACCATCAATGTATTCATCATCGAACCGGATGGTATATAGAACGAGCGAATCAAAAAAGTCTTTACAAGAAACGACACCAGCAATGCGGCGACAAATATGATAAGGAGATCACGCAGGAATTTGAGCATGCCGTTGGGCTTCCGCTGCAATGAGGCATGGGCAGGCTCAACTGGCCCGGCGGCGTCTGTCATGGGTCCTCTTCGTACGAAGCTGTGGGGTGCCGGAATCCTACGCGACAACACACCCGGACTAGCGGGTAGTGGTCCGTAAGCCCTCCAAAATGCCGGCGGGAAGCCGACCCCCTCCTCGTCGAAGGGTACATCACCTGTCCTCCAATGAGACGACTCGCCGAAGCCCTGGCGACAGCCATACGCTGCGACCGAAATAGCTTCAGCCCATGCTCGCTTGTATCTGAAGATATTTTCAGTAATTCGGCATCGTGGCGAGAGACTGCGTTGCCACGATCTTCAAACGGCGGCACCTAGGAAAGAGTAGGCAAGTAACACCATCGCAGTTTCGCTTTTTCGTATGAGTAATCATAATCTGATAGGATAATCATGAAGAAAGTCACGCAACTCCTCGTCGGTACCGCAGTCGTCGCGGCAGCGATCATAGGCGCGGCGACCCCCGCCAACGCCGCCCAGGCGAACTGCACAAAGACCGACGAGCTCTGCAGCGCATCGATCAACGTCAGCGCCAAGAGGAGCGTAGTTTTTGCTACCTTCTTTGGCACGACCTCAGGCAAGGCCCAGTACGACGTCGTCAACGGTTCGGGTAAAGTTTTCTGTAGCGGATCGATCGGCTACAACAACAATGGTTCCTGCACCTTCCCCTCCGTTTATAGCGGAAAAGTCACCTTTATTTTCGCCAAAGGCAATTCTCGTGCCGGTTCCGTCACGGTGAGTGCCCCCTAAACTACGCACTCGACACACACACCCGTGTGTATCACGCATTACCTGGAGTCGCACTCGGCCAGCACTTCCTTTTTGCGTTGCGCCTGATTGAATAGCAGCGGCTTCTCTATTCTCATCGAATTACGGGGACTCAATGAAGATTAACCAAGTAACTCTGGCCATGGTAGCTGCAGCCACCGTCACCATAAGCATCGTCGCCGCGTCGTCGGCCAACGCTGAGCCTGTTAAGCAGCTAGGCGCTCACAATTGCGGAACCTCAAATGTTGGCATTCAGGCGCAAGTATCGTCGCTCCCAGGCGACGAAGCACAGTTCTTCGTCACTCCCGTGGGTAAGACCCGTGTGTACTTCGGATTCACTAACGGCGCTTTCAAATATCAGACCCATGTCTTTAACACCACAAACGTGAGTTCGTCGGGTTACATGGCTGACAAGATCGGGAGCGGACTCGCGTTCTGCTCGTAACGACTATCGAGGTAGCCCCCGCTCATGTTTTGAGCGGGGGCTCCTTGTTTAGAGGTCCGGCTCAGGGCATGCTCGCTCAAGAGCAGCTAGGTCACTTGGCGTCATATTTCGCAGATGTTCATAGGGCAAGAACGGATTCTTCAAGTAGTTTTGTTTGAAGTTTGGCCACGATGGCATCGGATCAATTGCCTGCCCTTGCAAAACAAGGCAGTTTCGCTCGTCGATAGTTTTTCTATACAGGTACGCCAACTCGCTGTTGGTGATTTGAGCAAGTGAGGGAAACCCTGCTTGCTTTTCGCAGCGCGCTAGTGCCTTTTGAGCAACTTTCTGAGATGACGCCCCGCTCAAAGCAGCACCATCACTTTGATCGAATCTCGCGTCAATGCCAACTTTGCGCAGACAAGCCACTACGCGCAGTTTTCCAACGCTTCGATTGAACGGCGTGTACGAGGAGACAGGAGCACTGCTCGCGCTAGTCAATTCTCGGTTTGGTCCAGACGGAGTCGTGGAGCTACACGCTGAGATTGATGTGCAGGCAACTATCCCGAGCACGAGAAGAGAGCAGGTACTAAAGCTTCTCATGTTTCAGGTACCCTCAACACCGCTCGTAGCTGTCGTAGCCGTCAGAGTCCGGGGACGGGCCAGCCGCTGTCACACTGGTGATGACAGCGGTAGTGATCGGGCCAACACTCGCGGTTGTGTGCACGACATATAGCTTAGAGCAAATCCACGCGCTCATGTACTTAACTGCAGACAACCGGCGGGGCTTAAGACCGGGTCAGCTAGTGAGCCTCGAGAGCGGTGCCCATGCGGAGTGCGGCTTCGGCGACGTGAAGAACGTCGGCGTTTCGACTCCGGCTCCGGGCGGCCGATGCCGACCAGGGCAGAAACGGTTAGGTTGTTCGGGGCAATCGCTCCTACGCGGCCGACGCTGACCAACGGGACCACTGCAGTAACCCCGAGCAACGCGAAGAGCGTCGGGAAGGGCTGCCGGCGCTTCAACCGTCCGTTCCGCGCGATGCCCTGCTGCTTATCTTGTGAGCTTCCGCGTCGTTCGGTCTCAGTCACAGCCACCCCTTCGCTCTAATCCACCACGACGCTCACGCACCGGTTGGAGCGGCTGAGAGCCACAGATCAACGATGTCGAGTCTTCTTCGATGAGCCGGGACATTGCTGCTGCCGCTCGTCCCCACAGCGCCGAACCAGAATCACGTCGAGCCGCTTCCGGAAGAGCATTCAGCAGCAGTCCGACGGCGGGCGCCGGGGACTCGGTGCACGTCTGAGTCGGTGCCGACCGGATCAGCTCCCCCCAGGCGTAGACAAGTACCGTGACTGAACCATTGAGGAGCTCGACCACGCGCAGAGGTCTGATCGCCGGAGGGGTGGGACTCGGCCTCGCCGGGGTCCTCGCGGCGTGCAGCGGCGGGTCGCCCGTGCCGACGCCGACGGGGACGCGGACCTCTGGAACGAGCGCCACGGCGACGGCTGCTGCCAGCGCCCGCCGACGGGCGCCGGCCCGGACAGCTGGGACGCCCTGGCCGCGGCGACCACCGGGGCGCTGCTCCGCTCGGGCTCCCGTGGCTGGGACGCGGCGCGGAAGCTGAAGAACGCCCGCTACGACGACGCCGACCCGCGGGGCATCCTCCGCGTGGCGAACACGGACGACGTCGTGGCTGGCCTCGCCTTCGCCCGAACACCCACACGCCGATCGCGCTGCGGTCGGGCGGGCACTCGTACACGGGATGGTCAGCCGGCGAAACGTTCTCCGACTACGTCGCCGCCGCACGCAAGACCGGCAACCGCTCCAGCCGCGCCTCCTCCGGCAGCGCCCCAAAACGTGGAAACTCCGAGGAGCTCGGCAAGATCCACGAGTGGGCCGCGGCCAACGGCTACGACGTCTCTAGCCGTGGCCGGATTAGCCAGGCGGTCCGCGACGCGTACGACGCCACACACTAACGCCGCTCTCCCTACGGCGACGGCCGGCCACCCCTTTAGGGTCGCCGGCCGTTGCCGATCGCGCTGATAGCGCGCTCTTACGTCAGGTGGAGACAGCGCCTCCGTTTACGACGGCTGTCCGTCTTCCGCCTCAGGGCGTTTCGCCTGCAGCCTGCGTCGTGGTCCGGACGTAATAGTCGCTCTACACCAGCGACCTCAAGATACTGCGAGCCCCAGTACTCAATTATAACGGCGGCACCTGCGCAAGAGAAGTAGTTGCGGTATTCCTCTTGGCTCGATCGATTCGGCGCGTCGTAGTGTCAACCCCGATGACCTCCACGTCAGTCGTGGCCACGCCTGACTGGTGCACTTCCGTAGCCCGCCGCGCACCCTTAAGCGCCACCGCGCTAGGCCGCTAAGCGCTCCTCTAGCCGTCTAATTACGGGCATTGTCGCAAAGACAGACCTATCAACTGCAAGCTCAAACAGGTGGTCCATTTTCTGGCTAACTCTTCCTGTTCCAAACTGTGCGCAGCAGAAATGTAACGCTGCCAACAAATCATGGCTGTTCACTATAACGATCCGGTCTGGCGCGGACGCTTGTTTGCTGACAGCCTCTGAAAGCGCGTCGGCGGTGATGTCGACGGGCTTCGATCGCTTCAAGGTGAGGTCAGCCAGTTCGGTAACCTGGGTTCGACCGTCTGACGCATTCATCACCAGGTGTACTGGGAAATCTGCCAGATTTAGGTTGTACGAATTAATCTTTGAGACATGTCGAGCTGCTCCGACGGCCGCGGCAGCCTCAAAAGCCAAACTAATCCCTTGGTCCGGTGATACCGACGAATCGTCGAGATAGCGGCGTGCAACCCTAACGAGCCCCTTCGGGTCCTGGGCGTGCGCATCCATGTACAGGTCGTAGAGATCGGTTGCTACGACATTAGCGGAGTAGCCACTGATTTCGCCCGTAAGTCGATCCAGGTCCGCGTCCACTAGGAACACGATTTTGGGCAGTGCTTCCATGGCCGCGGCGCTGGCTTCAAGAAGACTTTGCTTGCCGTACCCCACCATTACGTCCAACGACTCCCCGCGGAGAAAGTCCGACAACAGATTGAAGTCCGTTTCACCTTCGACCACCACACAAGCCGTGGTCGAGTGACCGCGCTCCAACATAAGCGTATTGAATAGGTCATTACCGTCAAGACTATTCAGCATCTTCGCCAGGCCCCAACTCGACTGTCCGGGACCACCACTGCCCAATAATTTGCGGCGAATGCGTGGCCACGACAAAGGAGAACCCTCGAAGTTCGGCGACTCGAGAGACATCAGCCAAAAAGCTTTTCTGCCAAGTAACGTGCAGCGAGATTTCGGGTTCGTCGATCAGCACTAACGTTCCTGGGTCCACCCGGAATAACAGGTTGTACATGAGCACTAGTTCATGCTGTTCACCTGTAGACAGGCCGCTTGCCGGGATTACGTGATTCGAACTAAGAGATCGGAGGGTCAGCCCGTCCTTCGCGTCGACCACAATAGCCTTGCGCAAGAAACGATCATTGACCAGTTCTTCAAGCAGGCTGATCCGAGCTAGAAGATCATCGAACGTGCCAAGCTTCAGAGCATTGTCCTCCAAGTACGTCGTAAGAACTGCGCGTTGCCACTCTTTCAACTCTTTGGTCGGAAGGGGCACGTCCATTTCGGCCGAGGTAAGCCCAATGTCAACAAGTCTACGCCGATGCAGATCCTGTTCCTGGTACTGCTGGCGAATATCTTCCTCGCTCAGAGCATCTTCGACATGTTGATCAATAATGCGTCGTGGAAATGACCTGTCGAGACGCTGCGATGCGAGCGAGTTCTCCGCGAGGGCCCTTTCGATGCGCTGCTTGAGGTCGCCCGCATAGGCTTCTACATTCCATTTCGGGGAAAGTTGACTGTCGATTCGGGACCCGTTTGTTGTCGAGGGAATAGTGACAAGCCTCTGAGTCTCAATCAGATAGGTCTTATTGCGTTCCAAGAACGCCTGAAGGGCAGTGGGTGCCGAAAGGCGCGACACGGGTCGTCGAGTGCGCACGTGAGGCCCATAGCGCTCCCGTAGTTCGGAGTAGCCAACGATCTCGCCATCGGACGGATCTCGCCACAAAGTGGGCGAGCCTGGAACGGGTACGTAGGGCGAAACGCGTTGAATGCGACGGCGAATCATGAGGTCTTCCTCAATAGGAGCCAGCCACTCGATGACTTCTCCGTCGTCAAAAGTACGGAGTGTATATATCACGTGCTCCGTCGAATCTTCTTCGCTATCGTCGGCTGCAGGCGTCTGGATCTTCTGTACCAGTAATTCATCCTGATTATCCGCGATCAGGGTGAGAGACGAAAACCAAGCTGTCGACAGGCGGTTCAGATCCAGGTTAATCGAGGCATTGATCAGTTCTAAGAACTTTGTTTTGCCGACACCGTTGAGGCCGTAGGCAATTGCAAACTGCCACCCTGGTTCAAGCGTGATTGTATGGTCAAATTCGCCTACGAGATCTCGTACGGCAGCAGTTGTGAGCATTGCTCCCCTTCTTGCGTAGCTCGAATCATAGTGGGATCGCCGCCCTTGCGCGTGGGGATCGGGTACTAGGAGCGCTGCTTGGTCCCACATCGCGCGCATGTCGGGAGCCGTGTCGGTACCGGTCGCCGGTCACCAACTGAGGCGGACTGCAGCGTCTTGCTGGGGTATGCCCCATCACCACGGCCCGAGCGTGGCTGAGAACCGTGGCCATAGGGTGGGTTTGAGTGGTTTCGCGACAGATTCGGCCTTGGCTCTAGACGTGTCGCAACACCCCAGAGCGCAGCGATCGCACGGCACACGCGGGGCCCGGCGGTCAGCCTGAGATCTTGCCACGCCGACCCGCGACAGGCTCGCTCTCGCGGCGGAGTGCCCGATACACCGTCGTCCGACTGACGCCGAGGACATCGCCGATCTGCGCGACCGTCATGTCCTGCTGCTCGTACAGGCGCCGGGCGGTCCGTACCTGATCGGCCGACAGCCGGGGCGGCCTCCCACCAGTTCGCCCTCGAGCTCGAGCGGCTGCGAGCCCAGCGTGAGTGCGCTCTCGGATGAGGTCACGCTCGAACTCGGCCAGGGCAGCGAAGACGTGGAACACGAGCCGCCCGCCGGGTGAGGTGGTGTCGATCGTCTCTTGCAGGGATCGGAACCCAACACCTCGCTCCCCCAGCGCCTGCAGCTGGTCGATCAGATGCCGGATCGATCGCCCGAGCCGGTCGAGCCGCCACACGACAAGGGTGTCACCCGGTCGAAGCTGATCGAGCAGCTTGGTCAGCTCGGGACGGTGCTCGAGTGATCCGGAGATCGTGTCGACCCACACCCGGTAGCAGCCGGCGGCGTTCAACGCGTCGAGCTGCAGCGCCGCATCCTGGTCGGTCGTCGACACCCGCGCGTACCCGAGAAGCTCACCCATGACTCAGAACGTAGCGGAACCCGTCGGACATCAGTGGAAACGGCACGTAGATACCGACACTGAGTTCCGCTACACGGAACGCCGGCGTGGCGCAGCGCTGACCGACCGGAGCCAGCGACGTGCCACAAACGGTCATTTGTGGCACGCGCCCGAGATTGTTTAGCGCTGACCGATTCGAGCGTTTGCTTCAGCCCAACGATTGGCTTGCTCGGGTGTGATCGCGACATACAGGGGACCGGTCGGTTCGCCGATGTCTCGTCCACTGGCGGTGGCGAGCGGCCAGGACGTCTCGTCCGGGTAGGTGGCGCGCTGGTGGACCGTCATCTTCCTGCACGCCGACCGCCACACGTTCACCACCATGCCTGATTCCGCTGCGATCGTTTCGGTCGGAAGGAACTCGCCGACGTGGCTTGCGCAGACATCGATCGCCTTCCTCCAGCGCTGGGAGGTCGCGGTCGGATTCTCGATCAGCGCGGTGAGGTTCTCCACCGACCACGGCGTGTGCTCATCGAGGGCCACTTGGGTGCCGCGCACGGCTTGGTCAGTTTCCGGCGCACCCGTCGTCAACCTGATCTCTACAGCTCCGGGGGTCGGTTCGAACCCAAGAGCCTCGAGACGTTCTCGGATGAGGTCAACGATGTCGCCGTAGTGTTCGGCGGGGATGAGATGGGGGATGTAGGTGGTTGGCATGTCGCCTCCGGCTGATCGTCTATTGCAATGCATAGTAAGCCTACTGCTGAGTGGATTGCAACAGAGAATCTAGCTGGCAGATCGGGCGACACCCTCCCAACTCCGCCACTGGACTGACTGACCACCGATGCGCCACGCGTGGCCCGGCCCAGGCTCGAGCAGGCGATCGCTGCCTGCTGGGCCGGCGACACCCTCGTGGTCACCAAGCTCGACCGGCTCGCCCGCTCTGCCGTGCACGCCAGCACGATCGCGGCCGAGCTCGCAGCCAAGGATGTGCGCCTCGGCTTCAACGGATCCGTGTACGACCCCCTGGACCCGATGGGGCGGACGATGTTCGGCATGCGGTCGGTGTTCGCGGAGTTCGAAGCGAACCTGGTCAGCGCCCGCACTCGGGAGGGCATGGCCACCGCTCGAGCGAAGGGCCGGCTGAAGGGTGGCAAGCCCAAGCTCTACCCCAAGCGCGAAGCGCTCCTGGTGTCGATGCATCGATCCGGTGACTACACCAATGGCGAGCTCGCGGAACTATTCGACGTCGCCCGCGCCACGGTCTATCGGGGGTTCAAGCGCGGGTAAGACACCGCGCCGGCGGACCTTGCACTCCCCCGCATTGAGCACTAGCGGCACCTAGTTATCGCTAGCATCTGCTATCACACGGTAGCGGATGCTGCCAGAGGGGATACCAATGGTGAGAATCGTAGGTCCGGGCGGGGACGAGGCGGACGCCAACGAGCGCCTGAACTGGCAGATGCTGATGCTGCGCTCGATCGTCGCTCACGATGAACGGGTGAGCGTCCCCGAGATCGCCCGGCCAGGATCGGAACTCCTCGCGGACGACGACATGACGGCTCCGTTTCACACGTCCCATCTGGTGCACTACGCGCTCAACGTCTCGAGTGACGCGTTGAGAACCGCCCTAGCCGTCTTGGCTGACGGCCAAGACATTCGGGTACCGATCATCGGCCTCTACCCTCTCCTCCGGACGGTCATCGAGGGCTCTGCTCTCGCGACTTGGCTGGTCGCTCCCAACGAGCAGCTCGTGCGGGTGAAACGCACCCTCGAGGCTCGACTCTCAGACCTCTCGCACGATGACAAGGCGGTCGTGGTCGCGTCGACTCCCGCGTTGACGGACGACGCCGCAGAGAGGTCCGCAAAGCAGAAGATGCGGCGTGAGAACTCGAAGCGAGTCCGTTCCGAGAAGGGTCGAATACTCGACCATGCTGCTCGCCTGGGGGTCGAGATCGACGAGCGAGGTATGCCCGGCTTCGGCCCGATCCTGGAAGCAATCGCCCCAGTCATCGGCATGAGCGTCGGGGAAGTCCGTGGCACTTGGCACTACGTGTCCGGCCTCACCCATCCGTCGCTATCACGTGCTATCAGCATGGCGAGCGTCGAAGTGAAGGAAAACAACGGGGGCGGCATCCTCACCGGGATGATGTCGGCCGACCTAGCAACCGTGGGTCTCGCGCTCGACGCGGCGATGTTGGGGTTCAAGACTGCTCTGGACGTGGTCGCAGCCCGGGGCGGGCAAGGGAACCTCACTTGGACTGGCGACGACCTTCCACCCGCGCCGAGGTTTCAGCGGGTCTGGAACGACCGCTGAGTGGCTGATGCCCCCGGATTGGGCCGGGGGCATCAGCCGACGGACACGTAGGGCGCCGGCCCTCAAACG
This sequence comes from Curtobacterium sp. PsM8, assembly GCF_030433875.1. NCBI lineage: Bacteria > Bacillati > Actinomycetota > Actinomycetes > Micrococcales > Microbacteriaceae > Curtobacterium > Curtobacterium sp. PsM8. The sequence goes on from NZ_JARUXD010000033.1 coordinate 12,052, forward strand.
CGATACCAGCGCCGATTTCTGACCTAGATAGCCCTTGCTATTACGTGATATCAGGGGCTATTACTTGTAAGCCACGACTAGCAGTCGCTAGTGAGTGCTACTCCATGCCGTTCTTCTCGATGTGCTCCATGCCGATCTCCATGGCTCGCAGCATGATCGCGTGATTCGGGTACCTGGTCGCCTTGCTGTAGGCCGCGATGCGGTCCCGTAGCGCTTCGTGCCCGCGCCAGCGCACAAGTGCCGTCAACGGGGCATCACCCGTGCTCTGCGCCCGAGCTTTCACCGGAATGGGCGGCTGAACTGTCGCGGGTGCCTCGGGGGGCAGAGCGTCAGCGGCAGCCCCGAATGCGGCGATCGCGGCGGGGTCTGCCTCGGTCTTCTTGTTCCGTGCGATAGGCATTAGCCGTAAACCTCCGCCGTCAGCTCCTGGATCTCAGCCCGCGCCTGCTTCGCCTTGGAGGCCGGAAGCTCCATCACCCCAAGACCAGGAGCCGCAGCGTCCCGGTATGCCTTCCGCGAGTACAGGACGGTTTCAAGGGGCTTCACCTGGGGGTACTCCACGATGAACTCGGAGACGTCTTCTGTTTCTGTCTCGTTGTGGTTCGTTGGCGCCTGGCTGAGCAAGCTACGGACCTCTAGGTCCGGGTTGAAGTCGCGAGCCGTCGAGATCACCTCGTCGAACTCTTCGAGCGTCTCGACGTCGAACTGGCTGGCTCGGAGGACAACGATCATCAGGTCCGCTGCGGTCATCGCGGTTCGCATCTCCTGGTTGTCGTCGCCGGCGACGTCGACGATCACGTGGTCGTAGAGCTTGTCGAGGTCACGCAGGGCGGCGTGCACGTTGCCCCGCTTCTCAACAAGCGTCATCGCGGGTTCGACGCCGGCGTCGACACGGCGCGCGTGCCACTTGGCAAGTGAACGCTGCTTGTCCGCGTCGACGAGAATCACGCTCTTGCCCTGATGGGCAAGCGCCGCCCCGATGTTGGTGGCCACGGTGCTCTTGCCCGGCCCCCCCTTGGTTCCTCCTACGAGGGTGATCATCGCAACCCCTTTCGCACGCCGTTGCTATCACGCACTATCTGTCGCTAGTTCAATCCAGCAGGCGATAGTGTCTGATAGCAGACTAGCACATGCCAGCAGTTGATAGCATTAGTGACTGCTTTCAACTGCTATTAACTGATATCAACTGCTTGCGGATTGCACTACGCAGCCAGCTCGAGGTCTCTGAGCTGTTGCAGGAGTCCGCGTCGGACGAACCGCATGGCCTCCTGATGGTCGGCGCGGCCGTCGCTCGAACACGGGTATGCCGGGTAGGCCTCGGGGCCGCCGTGGTCGTCGATGGATCGGAACATGACGACCTGTGTGGTGGGGGTGCGGTCGCGGCCGCGGCGGCCGGCCTTGCGGATGAGGTGGTTCTGCCACCAGGCCCAGAGGTCTCGCTCGTCGGCGTACTGCTGTTCTCGTCGCTGGAGGATCCCGTCGACGCCGAGCTGCTTGGCCACGTGGGTTCGGAAGTCCTGGAGCCGTCGCCGCCAGCCGGTGGGTGTGGCGATCGCGAGGGTCCACCGGCGCATGCGTGCGAGTGCTGCTCGTGCGCGGCCGCGGGGGAGTCCTGCACGGTCAGCGACAACCTCGGGCGCGTGCTCGTCGGTGCTCAGGCTCTCGTAGACGCGGCGGGCTGTTGGTCCGAGTCCTGCACGGGTGAAGACATCGTGCCGTCCGGCGTCGAACCGGTCTTCCAGCACGTCCAGGAGGGTAACTCTCACGTCGAAGAGGTCGCCCGGGGGGCGGGCGGTCACATTGTGAAGTGGCCCGACATGTACAGCGGGTGTGGAAAACCGGTCTGTGAGCCGCCAGACGGCCGAGTTGGGGCCGTCGGCCTGACGTCGGCGGGTGATCCAGCCAGCGGCGTGGAGGCGGCGCAGGGAACGGTCGACGGTGCTCGAGGGGATCCCGGTGGCGATCGCCACGGACCGGAGGGCGGCGCCGACGTCGCGGGAGCCGGAACGCAGGGACAGCCAGGCGAGGTAGGTCAAGACGGTGCTGTCGTGCAGGTCCGCCTCAGTGCGGGTCCACCGGCCGGGGGAGGCGGTGAACGCCTGCAGCATGGCCTCGACGACGTCGACGATGCCGGCAAGCTGGGTGAGGTCGCGTTGTTCGCGTTCCTCGGGCGCGTACCGGTACAGCACCGCCCGCTCCTGCGCCTTCACCCACTGCCGCTCGAGGCGCGCAGCCGCCTCGGCCGCGGTGCGGGGCTCACGGCCGCCGGTGGGGCGGTTGCGGGTGCGGTAGTGCTCCATGCCGGGGGAAGTCTTCGCGGCGTGCTCGACGTCGGCGAGGGTCCACCCGGACACCGCGGCCGCGAGCAGGCACAGGTAGCCGGTGCGGGACGGGTCGCGGCCGCCGGCAACGGTGGCCATGTGCGCCTCACCCCACGCCGGCAGCGACCGGTGCACCCGGTGATGGGCGTCGACAGGACCGGTGGGGGAGGAGTCCGCGGGATCCACGGTCGGACGGAGCTCGCGGAACGCCGCAGTGACACGGAGCAGGTCGCCGGCGGTGACGGCCGGGGTGCGGAGCACGTCGACGTCGTCGGCGCCGCCCATCACCTCCGACGCGCCACCACGTGCGTGCGGGGTCAGGGGCGGACGGACGGCGCCGGTGCGGTCGTTGCAGAGCAGCCCGTGGTCAAGGGACGGCAGGACAGCTCGTGCAGCGCCGGCGAGCTGCACCATCGTGGCCTTGTCGACGCCGGCGAGGGGCACCCACACGTGGAACCCGCCCGTAGGGCTCGAACGGCACACCACGTGCGGCACCTGCGCGTCGCGGAGGATCCGGACCAGTACGCCCAGGTCCTCGGCCGCCTGGTCGAAGTCCTCGGGGGTCTTCGCGTCGAGGTCGAACGCGGCGAACCAGAACCGTCCGTCAAGGTCGGTGAGATCGATCGTCCACGGCGTCGACGGGGGAGTGTGCCCTGCAGTCGGGAACTTCGACGGGTAGCTGTTCGAGTGGATCGTCCCGTCGGCCTCCGCGATCATGCGATTCACGTACCGGCGAGGCGCGATCGAACGCGTCAACGCCCAGGCGCTATCCCGAGAGGACACGCGGGCAGATTGATCTGTACGGGGCGCAGCAACGTGCGTTACGATGGCGACACCTCCTCCTCTCGGGGTGGCGGTACGACGAAGGCTCCCGGCTTCAACCGGGCTTCTTCTTCGGAACTCTCACAACCTGATTTGTTTGGCGACTAGGCAGGTTGTGAACATGACTTGGGGCTCAGCCCCGGACCCCCGCCTCGTGCGGGGGTTCTGTCGTTTAAGCGGCTGGGTCAGCGACCTCCTGGTGATCGACTGCAGCGGTGCCGAGAATCGGCAGCGCGCCTCGCTCGTCCTCGAACTGACGACGCAGCTTCTCGAGGTAGAGCGAGAAGGACAGGTCGCCGGATGCTCGCGCGGCGCGCTCGTAAGCGGCGGCGGTATCGGAAGCAAGAGCGAGCCCAGGGCGGACAGTCTTCTGTCCGCGCGGGAGGCGATTGCGCTTCACACCTGCGTTGGATCCGGCCATAGGCACGATTCTGGTGTTAACGCCGTACTTAGGTCCGTCACTGATCCCGGTGTGTCGGATTCTGGGTGTTCTCACCTCGCGACCTGAGTTCCCGGCTGGGTTCCAGCCGGGCCAAGCGAGAGTGATCCATGTGCAGACCGATCGTTCCACCCTAGCGGCTCCCTCGCCGCACCCCAGCGCGACCAAGGAATCCGCCAAGCCTCGAATCGGGCGGGCGTGGGTCTGGTTCATCTTGGCCGGGGCAGTCGCGGTCGGGATCATCAACGTGGTCGCCATCGCTCTCAGGGGCTAGGTTGCGGAGCATTCGGCACGGTTGCAAATTAGCAACACTGCTGTATCTTTGCAAGGAGGCCTGGACCCGGCGCCTGCTAGCGTTTTTGAGTGGAACCAATGAGCGAATCCTCCGCACAAGCCCTGCATGGAGCGCTTGCCGCCGAGCTGCGGGCAGCGCAAGGCGTCGCGCATGTCAACGTGCGCGCGTGGGCTGAACACTCGTCGATCACCCACGACACGATCTACAGAATCCTGAACGGGAAGCGCCCGGTGACGGTCGTCGAGCTGGTCACGTTGTGCCGGGCAATCGACGACGATCCGCTCGAGCTCTTGGGCCGTGCCGCTAAGCGCGCCGGCCTGGATCTGGCCGACGACGTTGACGAGGTGGTTCGGTCGGACCGAGCGCGGCTCGCACTCGAAGCTGCAGGGCTCTGGGGAAATCTCGATGAGTCGTACACGAAGGCACGTGCTGCTCTGAGCAAGACGGGACACCTGCTGTCGCTGCGCGAGTGGCGAGCGTTCGTCGACGGCGCCGGCTCGCACTCATTGGTCGTCGCACTCGCTGACTTCCTCGAGGTGCCGGCGGACTACCTCCTGGGGCAAACGCCCGAGGACGAGGCGCAGCGAATCGACGCCCAACTGGGGTTCGCGAAGTCGATGCGATCGTTCGGCGTCACACAGATCGCCGCTCGCTCCCTCGACGAGTTGGAGCCGGAGGAGATGGCGACGGTGGAGTCTGCGATCCGCGCGCTGATCGACAAAGAAGAGGGTCCCCGATCCTAGACAAGTGAGTGCTCCCTGCGGGGGAGTGCTGGACGGGAGACATGATGCTAGGACGCCGCAGGGGGCAGGCCGCCCACGAGCCGGTCGCGGCGATCGCTGCGGCCCTGGTGTGGAACACGCCTCTGCCCGAAGAAGCGTCCTTCGAGCACCTGTGTGCCGCTGTCTCGGAGATCTACGGTCGGCGGCTTGTCTTCGCCGAGACCGACGCCCCGCTCCGGGCAACCACCGGCGTCTTGTTCGAGGCGAAGACCTTCACCGGGATCATCGTCGCGGCCCAGGACAGCTACTACTACAGCTTCCTGAGCCGCATGCACGAGCTCTGCCACCTGATCGTCCGGAGCGCCCCAGCCACTTGGTTCCCGCCCGGCACCACCAGGCCGCGGCAGCCGGACCCCGAGTCTCGGATGTTCCTCCGCCTGTGCCCACGGAACAGCTCAGAGTCGGGCGACGCTGAGTCGGTCCGAGAAGAGTTGATCGTGGAGGAGATGGCGCGCATGTTCACCCGCCGGTTCACCACTTACGCGGACACGACGGAAGAGGAGCACTTCGGGTGATCCAAAGCGTATGTCTCCTGGTCCTCATCGCGGTCGTCGTGATCCGGCACCGATCATGGCGAAAGCCCGCATGGTGGGCCACCGTCTTCGCAGCAGTGTCGCTCGCCACCTACGGAGTCATCGGCGCTCCACCCCTGGTGCTCGACGGCCTCCTCGGTTCCCGGAACCTCCTGACGCTCGTCCGTGACGCCTCGGCCGTCGCGGCACTGGCGCTGTTCCACAACGCCGTCGCGGCCGAACGCGGGTTCCAGCGCCGGCGGCTGCCATTGTGGGCGGTCGTCGCGGCGGTCGTCGCGTTCTCGGTCCCGTTCCTGCTCATCACAGCACCCGCAGGGGACGCCTCACACTTCGTACTCGACCGTCTCGACCAGTCAGCCGTGTGGCTGTTCGCGACGCTGTACACGGCGATCATGGGCGCCCTCAGCGCCCACACGATCGGGATGCTGGCGGAGCGGAGAACGATCCCCACAGTGCTCTGGGTCATCGGGCTGTCCCTGATGCTCGTCAGCGACGTCGTCGAAGTCATTTACCTCGGCATCGCCCACTTCGCGCCGGTCTCAGAGGCGTTCCGAGAGCACTTCTACTACGTGGCCAAGGAGCCGTTCTTCTCCGGCATCATCATCGCCGTGGGTGGGTTCTTCTGGATCCTCGGCGCCCGCAGCTTCTGGCGGGCAGCCGCTGGATGGACCGTCCGTATCGATGCCCGTGGACACGGCCCCAGCTACCGAGAGGGGCGGGTAGCGCTCGTGCGTCCGGGCGGGTGGTCAAACCGGCAGCTGGCGTTCGACTCGGCCGCGAACGTCCGGGACCGCGTCAGGGTCGGGGTGCAGGAGCTCTCGCCGACCGAGCGCATCGTGTTCGGTCTCATCGAACGAACGCTGTCCAGAAAGCTCGGAGAGGTCATCCCCTGATGCTCGCCCTCATCATCATCGTGGCGGTCGTCGTTCTCGCCGCGGCGTACGCGGCGGCCGCGCTGTTTCTCGCCCGCGCGGTGGTCTTCCCGCAACGTGCTCGGCCAACCAAGATCGTGAGCGTTGGTGACGATGGCCAGAGCGTCGTCCTCTCGAGCAACCCGCTCACGAGGTTCGACGGGATTCTCGGGCTGCTGTACGAGAACGAGACGAAGCTGACCGTACTGGCCCCCGGCGCGAAGGTTGCAGGCGACGGCAGCACAGTGACACGGCATCTCGCGGAACCTGCTCCGCTCGAGCGAGGCACCGATGGCCGTGCCGCGGGGAACGTGTTTACCGCGGTCAACGTCGCCGAGACCGAACCGGTGGACGTCGTGATCGACACTGACCACGCGCCTCAGCCCGCATGGTTGTACGCCGGCGTCGGCACGAACTCATCGACGTGGGTTCTCCACGTGCACGGCATGCTCGCCGGCCGCGACTCCGCCCTCCGAAGTGTGCGCGCCCTCGCCGGCACTGGCTACACGTCGCTCGTGGTCTCGTACCGCGGCGACCGTGAGGCGGCAGGGGAGGGGCGTACACCCTCGACGCTCGGACAGGCAGAGTGGCGTGATCTTGACTCCGCGATCGCGTACGCGCGTTCGCGAGGTGCAGCCCGCATCATCGTCGTTGGTTGGTCGCTGGGCGCGACCGTGGCGCTTGAGGAGGCGGAACACGGGCCGCAGGGCGCCGCGATCGACGCACTGGTGCTCGTGTCGCCAGTCGTGAGCTGGGCGCGCACCATCCACTACGGCATGGCCCGCCAGCGCGTTCCCCACTGGCTCGCGTCGTCAGCGATCGCTTTGCTGTCCTCACGGCTCGGTGCGCGCCTGCTTGGACTGCCGGTGACGCTGAGCCTGTCCGAGGCACTGCCGGTCCCTGGCGTACCGACATTGGTCATCCACTCAGACGGCGACCTGACCACCCCCTTCGCCGCATCCCGCGCCTTCGCCGCGAGCTCGCCCCTCGTCGACCTGGTGCAGTTCCCATCGAGTCCGCACGCGATGGAGTGGAACGCGGATCCGGAGCGCTTTGCTGCCAACACGCGCGACTGGATCGTTGCGATTCCGCGACAGGCAGGCACCGGAACCGAGAAGTAGCCCAAACGGGGGCCAACTCATTGCGTTGATCTTGCAAATCTGCAACACTCACAGTCATGAGTGGTGCAGTGAACGCGCACGACGAGGGCGAACCGACCGACGCCCCTCGCGCTTGCCCCGCATGTGGCAGCGAGAAGCTCGGCACTCGGTTCTGTACCGAGTGCTCAAGTGAACTGGTTCCCCCGGTCACAGTTACGCATGCGTTCGGCCCGATGTGGGCAGTTAACGGCCACGTCCTAACTGTCCCCATGGGAGAAGACGTCCGACGGGCAGTGCTTGATGCGGTCACCAACCTCGTCGATGCGACCGCCCCCGTACGCGTCGTCGTGGCTGACGGTGCGCTCGTGACCAAGGTGGTCCTCCGGCTCGACGGAAGCTCCGTCGCCGAGGGCGCTGACGCAAGCTCCTGGGCCGGCCCAGGCCGGGCAGACGTCCCGCCTGCAGTCGACGCGCAGCCGACGTCGATCGTGGGCGTGCACTCCGGGTGCGGTGCGAGCACGTGGTCCCTCCTCCTCGGCCTTCCCGAGGGGCAGCTCACCGACGTGCTCACCGAGCCAGTCATCTTGGCCTGCCGGTCGACCCCTGTGGGCATCAACGCTGCCAAGGCGGCGGTCCGGGGGCTCGGTAGGGGCGCCGTAGCTGCCGTCCTCGTGGTCGCCGATGCACCGGGTCGGCCGATTCCGGACGCCGCCCGCGAGCAACGTGTGCTCGCCGGCGCGGTACCCGTCGTGCCCGTGCCGTGGATGCCTCGCCTTCGCGCGGTGGCAGAAATCTCCCCTGCACTGGTCGGGCAGCTCGCCAGACCAGTGCAACGGGTTACCAAGGCGCTCCAGGGGGCGCAGTCAAACAAGGAGAAGGCCGAATGATCAGCAACGCCATCTACGCCGTCGTCGCAAAGTCACCGCGGCTCGTCGACGCCACCAACCGCGCCGGCATGGTCGTCGCACAGGCGTACTGCATGCCCGGGAAGGCGCAGGACGCCCTCGACACCGCGACACTCTGGACGCGCATCGTCGCGATCGCGCTGGGCGTCATCGCGCTGATCATGCTCGGCATCGGCATGTTCTTCGCCGGTAAGCGCCACGATGGCGGCGAGATGCTCAAGCAGCTCGGCTGGTGGATCGGTGGCGCAACCATGATCGGGGCAGCAGTGGGGATCGCCTCGATCTTCATCGGCTCGATCTCCTCGAACTGCAAGCCGATCCCCGGCGCGTAAATCCGTCACCGACCCGGGGAGGCCGTCATGGCACCAGACACAAGCAACTCGAACCGCAACGGCCTTGGCCCTGCACTGAAGCGCGGCTGGAAGTCGAAGCCGACGGCGATCGGCGCGGGCGTCGTTCTCATCCTCGCCGTCCTCGTCGTCGTGCTCTCAACGCTGCTTGGCGTGTTCGCGCCGGCAGACAAGGGGCAGGGTGGCGCAGCGGGTACGAAGCCGACCACGGCTGCGCCGTCGACTGGGGGCTCGTGCGACGTCGCTACGAGCGGTCAGGCAGCTCAGAAGGTGCCACGCGACCTGAAGTGGCACGCGGGCCGTGGCGGCATCACCTGGCCCGTGTCGGCGGCAGTTGGGCCGACGAAGAAGATCGACGGGTTCGCCGCGTGCTTCGCTCGGACCCCGACCGGTGCTGCCCTCGCAGCGACGACCGGGTACCTCGGCCAGTACGACACGGGACACAGCGTCCGCGATCTCATGAACTTCTACGTCGCGGACAGTGCCGGCAAGTCGCTCCTCGTGAACGGCGTCGTCAAGCGGCAAACGTCACCGGAAGACATGCGGGCGCAGGGGATCAGCGTGGCCGGGTACACGGTCGAGTCGTTCACGAAGTCTCGAGCCATCGTCGACGTCGTTCTCACCCAGCCCTCTGGCGCAACGGGGTACTTCGCCGTGCCACTGACGATGATCTGGGTCGATGACGACTGGAAGGTGTCGGTGCTGGACAACGGCGGCCTCTACTCCGGGAACCCCCTGACCCCATCCGCAGCGGACTTCACCCCATGGGGAGGCTCTGATGGCTAGCAGCACAACGGATGCCATCTGCCAGATCGTGACTGGCTGTGAGGGTGCGAAAGCCGTCGTCGGGGCGGGAGCGAAGGCGGCTGTATCGAGCGGATTCCAGCAGGCAGCGGAGGCGATGTTCAGCTCCTACGACGACCTCTTCAAGCAGTTCCTGACGAGCTGGGTGAGTTCCGGGTTCCTGGTGTCGCTCGACAACAAAGCGGCCCAGTGGTTCCAGGAAAGCAACCTGCCGATCACGGTTTTCCTGCTCGTCATCGGCCTGATCGTCTCTGGCGCCAGGGTGATGTACGCGCACCGCGGCGAGCCGTTCAAGGAAGCGATGCAAGCCCTCGGGCGTGCGGTTGCGGTGATCACGTTCGGTACGGCCGCGATTCAGATCCTCGTCTGGGGTGGGGACGCGTACGCGCAATGGATTCTGAAGGTGTCGGGTACGACGGCGTCCGCGGGTGTCGCTGACGCGTCCATCGTGGCGAGCAACCCGGCGCTGGCGTTGATCTTCGGCCTGCTCGGCCTCATCGCTGTAGGGCTGCAGTGGATGATCATGTTCGTCCGGCAGGCGCTGATGCTGCTGCTGAACAATTTCTGGCAGCTCGTTGCGGCGTCCTCGCTGCTCCAGACCGGCAAGCAGGCGTTCGAGAAGATCACCGCCTGGATTCTCGCCTTCATCATCTACATGCCGATCGCTGCGTCGATCTACGCATTCGCGTGGCGGTTGAAGAACGGTCAGGACGGCGCCGGCGGGGTCATCTACGGCCTCATGCTGATCATCCTCGCGGTGATCGCATTGCCGGCGATCATGCGGCTCCTGGTCCCGGCATCCGCGGCAATCGGGGGCGCCGTCGGCGGCGCGATGGCGATGGGGATCGCCGCAAGCGCCGTGCAGGCCGGCGTCGCCGTCGGAGCGGCCGTCGCGAGCGGCGGCGCGAGTGCCGGTGCCTCTGGCGCTGGCACAGCAGCGTCGAAGACGGCCAGCGCCGACGTCGCGGACGGCGGCGAGATCGCCGCTTCCGGTGGCGGGGGAGGGGGAGGCAACGATGCTGCGTCCTCGGTGGCCGGGGGCGGCGACAGCGACGCCGGCTCGAGTGGTTCGGGCAGTGAGACCGGTGCCGGTGCCGGCGGGATGGTCGAGGGGTCCACCGCGGCCGGGGCCGACGGCAGCGACGGCGCATCCGGAAGCGCGGGAAGCTCCACGGCCGCGGAGGGTGCGTCGGACTCCGGGTCTGGTCAGTCAACAGCGTCGAAGGCAGGTTGGGCCGCGGCCGGGAGTGCCGCGGACGGTGCCGGTGATGGCAGCAGCACGGCGGAAGGAATGATCGGTGAGTGACGCAACTGCAGGCAAGCGGGTCAAGTTCGGCAACTGGTTGCCGACGACGAAGGGCACGCTGGGCGGGCTGACCGGCATCGGATGGGGGATGCTCCTCGGCGGCGTCCTGGTGATGGTGGTGTGCCTGGTCGTCGGGTGGTGGCCGCTCGGGCTGGTGTGCCTGCTCGCTGGGCTCCTCGGCAACGTGTTCTTCATCATCCGGTGGGGCGACCCAATCGCCGGCCGAACCTTCGCCGCCCGCATCTGGGACCGCAGGATGAACACGAAGCGGGCTCGGGCGGGCACGAACCACTACGTCACGGGGCTGCTCTCGAACTTGCCGAACGAGTCCCTGAGCGCGCTGCCGGGGATGCTCGCCGACCTCGAGGAGATCACCGGCACCGACGGTGAGGGTGAGGAGTACGTGCTCCTGCATCACCGGAAGGGCTCACGGAACCCGCTGCTCGCGGCGACGTTCATCTGCCACCCCGATGGCACCGAACTGCTCCCGCAGGACCGGATCGACGGGCAGGTGTCGGACTTCGGCGGCTGGATCGCATCCCTGTCGCGGGACAGCGCAATCGAGGGTGCTGTGGTCGTGGTCGACTCCGCACAGGAGTCCATCGCGCCGCTCATCGCGAAGATCGACAGTGAGGTGTCCCCGGACGCTCCCGCGGCCGCACAGCGGCAGCTCCGAGAGGGCGCCCGCGCCTTGTCGGGGACGTACGCAGACGTGGAGGTCTTCGCGTCCGTGGTGTGGAACGTGAACGAGCTCGCGGACACCATCGAGGACGCCGCAGCAGACATCGCAGCGAAGCTGCCGAACCACCGCGAGAAGCTGGCCGCCGCGGGTGCGGGCGGACCTGTTGTCGCCACGAGCTCCGAGCTTGCCCGTGCCGTCCGGGTGGCGTACCGGCCGGACCGGGCACGAGAGTTGGGCTCCGACGCCCTCGACGGGGTGCCGTTCCGGATGCCGGTCACACAGGCCGGTCCGGACGAGTTCCACGACGACCAGCGCCGCATCTGCTACCACGACGGGGTCGCGTCGATGACAGCGATGATGGTCGCTCCGCCGCAGATGCACATCACCGAAGAGCTGATGAACGTCCTGTTCCGGCCGAACGGGAAGTTCCTCCGCAAGCGCACCGCAGTGTTCTACCGCCCCCTGTCGCAGGGGAAGGCGTTCAAGACGGCGAAGAAGGTCGGGGTGAACGCCCGCCGTGGCAGCACCACCGTCACCGGGGAGACGGACGAGTTCGCCAAGCTCCGCCAGGAGCTCGCGCAGAAGACGCAGATGGACCTGATGAGCGGCGCCGCGATGTCGGCGTTCGCCATCGAAGTGACGGTCACGTTCGAGCCCACCCCGCAGGCCATCCGCAGGGCCACCACTGAGCTGAAAGCGATCCTCGAGGGCGCCGGTGACCTGACCTACCGGTTCATCGAGACGGACACCGCAGCCGCGTTCCACTCGACGCTGCCGCTCGGCGTCCTGCCGTGGGCGTACGCGACCGCGATGCAGACCGTCACCGACCGGACCGATTGATGCCCCGACGCACCGGCACCGGTTCGCACACACGACAGGAGCACTCCGTGAACGACACGCCAACCCGCGCTGACCAGTTGCTCGCCCTCGCCGCTGGGCCGGGGATCCTCCCGAAGGTCATCTACGGCACCGTGGACCGCTCCAGGGTGCGCAAGTTCTGCTCGCCCGTCGAGGGCCACCAGTGGGCGGCCGCGCTGGGTGGGCTCGTCCTTCCGATCGGCCCATCGGACGCGTCGAAGCCGCTGGACCCGTTGGCGGTGTACGGCCTCTGCTCCGCCGACAGGAACTTCAGTTCGATCGCGGCAGCACCCCGCCACTCGCCGTCGGAGGGGGCACGCTGATGGGGCGCGCGGCGATGAAGACGCAGACGTTGACCCCGTACGGGTTCTTCGGTGCGAACGGGGGCGGGTGGGAGCAGATGCCGCAGCCGCCCCGGTGGTTCGGCTCGAGCGTGCAACTGTGCGGGGTGTACCCGTTCGGTGCCGGGACGGGGCGTCCGATCAACGGGGCCCCGCTCGGGCAGGACATGAACACCGGATCCGCGGTCTGCACCGACCACGACGCCCTCTTCCGGTCGAACGTGATCTCCTCACCCTCTGCGTTCCTCTTCGGCCTGAACGGTCTCGGGAAGTCCTCCACCGCGCAGACGATGATCGGTGGCCAGGTCGGCCGCGGGTTGACGCCCGGCATCTGGGACCCGATCAAGGGCGAGCATGTCCAGTGGGCCACCGAGCTCGGTGCCACCGTGTTCTCCATCGGCCCACGCTCTCTCCACCAGGTGAACCTGCTCTCGCCCGGCCCGCTCGGCTACGCGGCGCAGCGGATCGGCGGGAAGGTCGGAAGCGAGCTGCTCCAGCTCGCCCGGTCCAAGGCGATCGACCTGGTTCGCACGGCCGTGAAGATCGCGCGCATGGACGACGAAGGCGGCTCCTCGATCACCGCTGGTGAAGACACCGCGCTCGTGGCGCTCGTGGACACCATCCTCGACCGCGAACCGAACCCGTCGACGGCAGACCTGATCCGAGTGTTCGACAGCCCCTCCGACCGGATGCTCGCGCTCACTCGTCAGCGCGACGCGACGACATTCCATCAGCGCTTCAGCGAGCTTGGCGAGACACTGCAGTCGCTCCTGGTCGGCGAGATGGGACAGATGCTCGCAGGAAACAACCCGGTCGAGTTCGAGCCAGGGAACCGTGGCGGGTTCTGCTTCGACACCTCATCCATCAACGAAGCCGAGACGAAGCTGCTCTCCGCGGCGATGCTGTCGACCTGGTCGCTCGGCATGGATGCCATCGACGCGCACTGGGAGCTCGCGCAACACGAGCAACGCCTCGTCGACGAAGCGGCCGCGGCCGGAGAGGTGTACGAGCCGAAGGTCACCTGGGGCGGTTACACGACCCTGATGGACGAGTTCTGGTATCCGATTCGCGCCTGCGACGGGATGGTCAACCTCATCGATCGGCTCTCGCGCACGAACCGATCCAAGGGCACCGCGGAGTTGAAGGTCTCGCACTCCCCAAAGGATCTGCTGTCCCTGCGCAACTCCGAAGACCGGGAGAAGGCGAGGGGCTTCATCGAACGCTCCGGCCTCCTGCTGCTGATGGGGCTCAGCCGTGACGACCTGCTCGAGCTGAACAAGGTGCGGCCGCTGACGCCGAAGGAGATCACCACCGTTGCGAAGTTCTCGCAGAGCGAGTCCTGGCACGGCACGCGTCGGCAGAAGGGCGCGAAGGGGGCCCCTCCCGGCGCCGGGAAGGTGCTCCTGAAGATCAACGAGCGGGTCGGCATCCCGGTGAAGATGCTCCGCACCGCCACGCAGATGGCCGTGCACGACACCGACCTGCGCTACTAACCCACGCTCCGACACAGAAGGACGAACGATCATGGCTCACAGCACCGTGCAGGTCGACTACGACCTCGTCGCCAACGGCGACCACGTCACCATCGGTGACGCCACCTTCGCCGGCGAGAGCGCCTACCCCGACGCGATGGATTGGCTGCAGCAGCGAGCCGCCCACGCCGGGGCTGCCCGCGTCGTGCGGAGCCACGACGCCGGCACCGGCGCCGAGACCGTGTTCAGCATCGACCATGCCGGCGTGATCGCCCCCGTCACCGGTCCCGTCGAGGATCCAGCAGACTCGGGCTCGCCGTGGGAGGCGCGGCCGCAGCAGCCGGCCCCGTCGACGTCGCGCGAGATCCCCGTCGACCTCGCGCCCGCACCGGTGCCCCCGGTGAGCGCCGCGCCGACTCCTACTGCAGCACCGTCGTCGCCGGCCGTCGAAGCGCCGACGACGCGTCGGGAGGCACGGCAGTCGTTCCTCACGCAGGAGACCGTGGAAGAGCCCGCGACCACCGGATTCCGCGGGTTCCTCACCCGCGCGGGGCTGCGCATGGCGCCGTCGGCTGCGGAGCGGCGGCACCGGGAGCAGGTGCACCTGGTCAGCCAGCACCACGTCGGCCCGCGCACGGTCATGGTCGCCAACGGCAAGGGCGGTGCCGGCAAGACCCTCGCCACGGTGTGCCTGTCGACCGTCCTCACCAGGCACTCCGGGGCGGCGACCGTGGCCTGGGACAACAACCAGACCCGTGGCACCCTCGGCTGGTCCACCGAATCCGCTCGTCACGACGCGTCCGTGCTGGACCTGCTGCCGGAGATCGACCGACTGTTGGGAACCGAGGCTCGGTCAGCGGACATGGCCGAGTACGTCCACCACCAGACCCGCGACCGCTACGACGTCCTGAAGTCCAAGCCCGACATCCTCGCCTCCGGGCAGCGGTTCGACGCCGGGACGGTCGACCGGGTCCACAAGGTGCTGACGAAGTTCTACCGGCTCGTTCTCATCGACTCCGGCAACGACGAGACCGACCCGATGTGGCTCGCGGGACTCGACCGGACGGACCAGCTCGTCGTCCCGACGACGACGGATGACAAGTGGTGCGAGTCCGCAGCGCTCCTGCTCGAACAGCTCATCGCCGCCGGCGGCCGCTACAAGGAGCTCGCCGAGAACGCCGTCGTCATCGTCGGCGTGGAGACCAGCGACGTGAAGCCCGAGAAGGTTGCGGAACAGGTGCGCCGCTTCCAGGACGCCGTCCTCGGCCGGGACGTGCTGACGATCCCGTACGACGCGGGTTTGAAGGCCCGGATCATCAACTACGACGCCCTGCACGAGTCCACGAAGCTCGCGTGGCTCGCGGCCGGTGCCGCCGTCGCGAAGGGGCTGTAGTCCGATGACGTGGAAGCGGGTGCTCGCAGTCCTCGCGGTCGTGGTGGTGATCGTCGCGGCGGTGGTCGTGGTGAAGGTCGCCGCGGAGCTGCAGCGCACGCACACCAACGCGGCGCAGACGGTGACGCCGACCCCGACGCGCTCTGCCGCGCCGAAGCCGGACGACGTCGCGCACACCGTCGCCGACCACTTCTGCCAACCGGACGTGACGAAGAACGTCTGGCAGCGATCGCTCACGCCGTTCCTGACGTCCGACGCGTGGCAGCTGTACTCAGCCGTCCAGCCGGGGAACGTTCCGTGTGCCGGCGTCCACGACGACGGCAAGCCAGTCGGAGACCAGCAGACGTCGACGGATCGGGCGTACCAGTTCACGGCGTCGACGGGCGGCCCGGTGACGGTGACGATGCACCGTGACACGAAGGCCGACCCGTGGCTGGCGTCCTACGTCAACGCGGGGAGCTGAGCCGATGGGCAAGGGCGGGATGATCGCGGTGGCCGCGATCGCCCCAGTGGTGGGTATCGTGCTGCTGGTCGTCTTGCTGATCACGGTGATCAGCGGCGGCGATGACCGTGCCGCGGCCGCGACGTGCGGGGCGGCCGGAGCGGTCGCCGGAACCGCGGTCGACGTCGAGGCGGGAAACCTGCCGGCGAAGGTAGGGCCGTACTCGGGCGACCAGGTGAAGAACGCCGCGGCGATCCTCTCGATCGGCAAGCAGCGGGGCCTGACGCAGCACGCCCAGCAGACGGCGCTCATGGCCGCGATGACCGAGTCCACCCTCAACAACCTCTCCGGCGGCGATCGAGACTCTGCGGGCCTGTTCCAGATGCGGCCGTCGATGGGGTGGGGCACCCTCGCGCAGGTCACGGACATCAGTTACGCGATCAACCTGTTCTACGAGCGCCTGGTGAAGGTGCCGGGCTGGGAGACGAAGACGCCGGGAGAGGCCGCGCAGGCGGTCGAGGGATCTGCGTTCCCCGACGCGTATGCGACGAAGTCGGCGTACGCGGTCGAGATGATGAACGCGCTGTCCGGCGTCACCGTGTCCACGGTCTCGCAGACCAACGAGGGTGCCACCTGCACGGCAGGAGCCGCTGCAGGAGCCAGTGCCGGCGGGACGAACAACGCCCTCGCGGCCGGCGAGCAGCCGGCAACCGGACCGCACGCGGCGCAGATCAACCAGGTCATCGGGTTCGCGAAGCAGCAGCTTGGGGAGGCGTACGTCCTCGGCGGCGCAGGCCCGAACGTGTGGGACTGCTCCGGGCTGACGAAGGTCGCGTACGCCGGCATCGGTATCAACATCGACGCCGGGCACTCCGCGACAACCCAGTGGCGCAACGGCGTCGCCCGCGGGCAGATGCACCCCCTGTCCGAAGTCCAGCCCGGGGACCTCATCTTCTGGGGCGGCAACGACGCCTGGCACGTCGGGATCAGCCTCGGCGGCGACATGATGATCGCCGCTCCGAAGGTCGGCGACGTCGTGAAGATCCAGAAGGTGTGGGGCACCCCGAACAGCCAGGTGTGGCGGCCCGTCGACGGGCTCTGACCCGCACACCCGCCAGCAGATCAACGAAGCGAAGGAACACACCATGACAGCACTCACGCCCCGCGTCGACGCGGCCGCGATGACGCTCGAGGACCTCGCCGCGCTCGAGGTCGGCACGACGATCACCTGGCGTGGCCAGGAGGCCGCATACGGGGTGCTGTTCTCCGCGCTCGAGGGGGAGGCACCCCCGAACCTGCTCGCGCTCACCACGCCGGCACACGCGGTGGATCTGCTGCAGTACCAGCCCGATCACCACTACCGGCGCGTGGACGCCCTCACCCGGCTCTGCGGCAGTGTCGCCGCGGTGCTGGAACGTCTCGCCGCGCTCACGCCGGCGGATTCTGTGGTGCGATTCGCCGGCGGTTTGGAGCTCGACGGTGCCGGGCTGCAGGAAGTGCCGGCGGTCGCGCTGTGGACCGGCCGGAAGTGCTGAGCATGTCGGGGATCAGCCGCGCGATCACCGGGACCGCGGAGTACGTGTATCAGGTCACCAGCGCCTACAAGAAGGCCCGCCGGGAGCGGGACGAGGCGATCGTCGCATCGGTCGCCGTCCTCGGTCAGAAGGGCGCCGCGGAAGCGTCCGGGCTCTCCCGACGGCGCGTACGGCAACTGCTGCAGGAAGCCGAGTCGTGGGACCGGGAAGGGGACCCCCAATGAGACGCCGAAGGAAACAGCAGCTCGTGATCGCCGCGCTCCTCGTCGCGGCCGCCGGCGTCGGTGCCCTGGCAGGGCCGTTCGTCCACTCGAGCACTGCGAGTGGCGACGACGTCGCGGCGGCGCCGGCGCAGCCTTCCTCCTCGAGCACGGCGTCGGCCGCCGCGGCGGCGGATGCGCTGCAGGATCTGCACGCGCTGCCGCTGTCGGATGCGTACGTGCCGGGCTATGACCGGACTGCGTTCGGGCCAGCGTGGGCCGACGTCGACCACAACGGGTGCGACACCCGCAACGACGTCCTCCGCCGCGACCTGGTCGACGTCGTCACCAAGCCAGGCACTAACGGGTGCGTGGTGCTCTCTGGGACGCTGCAGGATCCGTACACAGGCCGCACGATCGCGTTCCAGCGCGGGCCGACCTCGAGTCTCGCGGTGCAGATCGATCACCGATGGCCGCTCGGCCTCGTGTGGCGACACGGGGCTGCGTCCTGGACGCCGGTGAAGAGGGAAGCATTCGCCAACGACCCGGTCGAGCTCGTCGCCGTTGACGGGACCGCGAACGAGGAGAAGTCCGACTCCGGGCCGGGGGAGTGGATGCCGCCGAACGCCGGCGACGCGTGCCCGTACGCGACGTCGTTCGTGGCGGTGGCCACGAAGTGGCGCCTGTCGATCGCCACCGCCGACGAGCACGCACTCGATCGCACCCTCACCGGGTGCATGAGCACGGGGAGCAACTGATGAAGACGACGACGCCGGATCCGTTCCAGACCGCTCTCGAGCAGTTCCAGTGGCCATGGTGGGGGACCGCGCTGATCGTTGCCGTGGTGGTGCTCGTGCTCGCCGGCGGTGTGCTCTTCCTCGTTCGCACACGAGGCGGTAACCCGGTCGACCGGATGCAGCGGTACCTCCGCGCCGGGAACAACCTCGCACCGGTGCTGTACCCGGCGCGGTTGAAGGCGACGCGGAAGACCTTGCACCCACGGGTGCCGGACCTGGCCCCGGGGCAGAAGATCGGCACGCTCGTCGGTGGCGGGATGACGTGGGTGTGGCAGGGGTGGCGGGACGTCGCGATCTACATCTTCGGTCCCGGCCGTGGGAAGACCACCGGCTCTGTCGTCCGGCACATGCTCGAAGCGCCTGGCCCCGCGGTGATGTCCACGATCAAGGTCGACGGCGTCATGGAGGTCCTCGCCGGCCGGAAGCGGACGGGTGAGCAGTGGGTGTACGACCCGACGCAGGTGTACCGGCACGACAAGCGGCCGGACTTCATCTACGACCCGCTGTGGGACGTCGAGGACCTCACCACGGCGCAGGAGCTCGCGGCGATCTTCGAGGCCAGCACCAAGGACGCGGACAGCAAGAGCGACGCCCAGTTCGACTCGCAGGGCCGCGACCTGTTCGCCTACGCGCTGCTCGCGGCGAAGCTCGAGGGAACGGGTCTCGGGCAGGTGTACGCGTGGATCACGGAGCAGGAGCATGACGAGATCCGCGCGATCATGCAGAAGCACGGCTTGTCCGGGCCGGAGTCGGCTTTGATCGGGTTGAAGGGTCAGCCGGAGAAGACGCGGGGCAGCGTCTACGCCACCGCGCAGCGGATGGCGTCCGCGATCGCGAACGACAAGCTGCTCGCGTGGACGAGCGCGCCGGGGGTGCGGAAGTTTAACCCGGAAGCGTTCGTGCGCAGCAACGACACCGCGGTGCTGATCTCCCGGAACGGCCCCGGATCCGGTGGTGCGTTCGTCGCGTCGCTGGTCCGGTCGATCTCCCGTGCCGGGGAGCGGGCCGCGGCCGCGGCAGGTGGCCGCATCACCACCCCGGTGGTGTTCGAGCTCGACGAGGTCGCGAACATCGTCCGGTGGCCGGAGCTGCCCGACGTCGTGTCCTTCTACGGGTCGATGGGGCTGATCCTCGGCATGTACTTCCAGTCGTGGGGGCAGATCGTCCGTGTGTTCGGCGCCGAGGGCGCCGACACTCTGTGGAGTGCGTCCTCGATCCGCGTCTACGGTGGCGGAGAGTCGACCCAGTCGCCGTTCCTCAAACGGTTCTCCGAGAGCATCGGCAACTACGACGAGTGGACCACCAACACCTCGTCCGGCCGCAACGGCACGTCGAAGTCCCGGTCGGCGAAGTCGAAGCCGATCCTGCCTCCCGATGTCCTCGCGCACCTGCCGAAGTGGCGGGCCGTGTTCGACTCCTCCGATGTGGGACCGGTCCTGATCCGGACCCGCCCGTGGTTCCTCGACAAGGTGCTCACCGCGATGGTCGAGGGCCGCGAAGTGAAGAACGGGAAGATCGTCAAGGAGAAGAAGACGCCGGCGGAGCGCCCGTCGACGGCAGACGGGGCACCTCGTGTCGACCCCGTTTGACTCGAACCACTGGCCCGACGGGTACGGGCCAGTGGCGCGACAGGGCGCCGGTGGGGACGTCCCACCGCCGGACGACGACGGCCCCCCGCCCCTCGAGGACGAGGACGCACCGCCGTCGGATCCGATGACGGGTGAGCTCGTCGACGCCGCCGGCGGTGCTCCGCCAGCGGGCGGAAAGAAGCGGCCGGTGCAGCCGAAGGAGAACCCACGCGAGGCGTTCCTGAAGTGGGTGCAGATGCAGCTGAGCCACGTCGAAGCGCACGGTGTTCCGGTGCGGGGAAAGCCTGCGTGGTGCCCCGAGTGGTGGAGGCACCCGGAGGTCGTGCAGCGGCTCTACGTTTCCTGGAAGGGCTACGCGAGGGCCGCGAAGTTGCAGTCCGAAGGCGACGGGCTGGCCAAGTCGGCATGGTGGGTGCAGCACTGGGACCACCACGCACGCATCATCTTCGACGGCACGTACGGGCCGTTCCGAGCCTGCAACCCAGCCGGGCACCTCGCGGACAACAAGGGTGAAGGGTTGACGATCGTTCCCGCGATACCGGCAGACGACGTCGAGCTGTTCTGACTCTCGATTAGTGAGCGCGAACGCTGAAGCGCGCGGTCTGGCAGATGAGCACCGCACCCTACGGGGTACGCGGGACAGGGTACAAAGTTGTTCTAGATCGAGCCTGCGCAAAGATCTTTCCTGAGCACTCGTTCATACCGCACCGGAAGGACCCCTTCTGACCTGGGATTTCCTGCGGGCACCCCTAGAAGAGGGCCAAAAGCAACTCATCAGGTTTCTCTAAGCTGCGCGGACTGACAGCAAATCGTGCTGTTGCCGACCTAGGGGGTCCTGTGCGCACTCTGCTGCACACTCCGCGCACGAGAGCACGCAGCATCGCTGCCGCGACTCTCGGCGCTCTCGCACTCATCAGCTCCGTCCTCGTGGCCACGCCGGCACAGGCCCTAAGCGACACCGGCACCGGTGGGGTGTTCGTGCCCTCGACGGGCCGAATTTTGGACACGAAAAACAGCATCGGTGGCTACAACACTCCGATGCCGGCGAAAACGTGGAGAACCATCACCGTCAGCGGTAAGGCCGGCGTGCCCGACGACGGCACAGTAGGCGCGGTCTCCGTCGTTGCAACGGTGGCTGACATCTCGACTCAGGGGCAGCTATTTGGCCGACCCAACGCGAATGAGCCAACCACCATGATGGGCATTTACGGCGGCGAAGACACGCAGAACACATCCTTCTCCGCCGTCCTCGCCGTCGACGCTGACGGCACAATTCAAGTAGAAGCAGAGACCGCGTCTCGGCTAATCCTCGACGTCCAGGGGTACTACACAGCGAATACGGACGGCACCGCGCCGGGCGGGTTCGTCCCGTCGAACGGAAAACGGATCGTTGACACTCGCTCCGGACTTGGTGCCACTAAGGCCACTGTGGCGTCAGGAAAAAGCATCGACGTGCAGGTCACCGGAACCGCTGGTGTTCCTGCTGGCGCGTCCGGTGTCATCGTGAACCTGATCGCGGTGAACACCACGGACAGCGTTGGTTACCTGACGCCTTATGCCACCGGCACAACCCGGCCGGCTAACTCGTTCAACTACGCCGGCGGCGTCGCGACCTCGATGCAGGCACAGGTGCAGCTCTCCGCGAGCGGCAAGATCACGATCTACAACGCCAACAGCATGACAAACATCCTCGTCGATGTACAGGGCTACTTCACGACCGCTGGCAAGGGTGGCAGCGCGTTCACACCCGGTGCGGGTCGCGCTTACGACACCCGCACCGGAGGCCGGACCGCGCTGGCAAACAACGAAACCCGCTCCATTCAGATCGCCGGCGCTGCCGGCGTTCCCGTGATGGGATCCGGCATCAACGCAGTGGTGCTGACTCTCACGGCGCTGAAGACGACCGCTGGCTCGGGCAACGCAACCGTCTGGGCTGACGGAACCGCCCGGCCAAACACGACCTCGATCAACTTTGACCAGACCACTATTCGCACCAACACAATCACCGTACCCATCGGCGCCAACGGCAAGATCAGCCTCAATAACGTCGCCGCTGCCACGGATTACGTTCTCGACGTTCAAGGCTGGTACGTTAACCGCGCCGACCCCAGCATCTCGTGTGACAAGGGCGCAGACCCCGGATCTTGGGGGACTGCACAGCACACCGTTGAGAATCCTGTTCTCTGCACAGTAACCGCGCCAGCAGCGGCGGCCTCCGACCAGACGCTTGAGATCACTGCGAATGGCATGCCGATAGGGAGTACCGAACTCAACCAGGCCGGTCCGACGACTCTGACTGCCGCGATTCCTCCAGTCTCTGGAACTGTCACGATCCAAGCCGCAGTCGCTGACCCATCCGACTACCTCCACGTCTCCAATTACGCCTTCGGCGTGGGGGACTGGACGACTGTTTCCATGCTGCCATCGGTTGCGGAAGGTACCGTCGTGCCGCAGGACGTCTTCCTTACTACGGTGTTGAGTGATCTGGGTCTCTTCCCCGCTGACTCGATGTTCAAATTCAAACTGACCGACATCACCACTGGCACAAGCCTCACCGGGAACGAGTGGAAATCCGATCCGTACATCGATCCCACTGTCTCATCTGGTTTGACCCGCGGCCACACCTACGCTTGGTCAGCGACAGTGAAGGCAGCATCATCCTGGAGCAGCACCTCGGAAGCGACATCGCCGACATGGCAGTTTCGTGTCGCGAACGAGGGAGAAGCAGTTACTCCGCCCCCAGGTGAATCACCAGAAGATGCCGATACTGTTGTCTTCCGTACGGCCGTCGATAAGGTGAACGGCTGCTCCTATTCTCCGGAACGCTGGTTCAAGGCATACTTCCACGACGTGTGCAACACCCACGATCGTTGCTACTTCTCAACGTCTCGGACTCCGCGACTTGCCTGCGATAATGCCTTCTTCGCCGGCTTGATCGTGCAGTGCGCAAAGGCATATCCGAAGAAGGGCAGCATCAGTCAGAACAATTGCATTGGAGCTGCAGGAATTTACTTCATTGCAGTTCGAACCGGAGGCAAGAGCCACTACAAGGGAAAGGGCAGTTCTAAGTGAAGGACATAGCCAAAAATTTATACATCGTCGCCGGTGTGATGCTTACCGTGGGCTACCTTGGCCTGGCAGCATTTTACCTGGACGTGAATTACGGACCAGAAGATGGCGGCGCCAACATCGGGCTCGGCCTGCTGAGCCTTCTCTCCATCCTCGCTGGCGCACTCGGCATCGTTGTCGGGATCACCGCAGTGATTCTGACCATCGCATCCAGGCGGCGGCGAAGAAGCTAGAGCGCACCAGATCTGCTTCACGGTGACCGGCCCGACCTCACTGGTCGGGCCGGTCACTGTCTATGCGTTGTGAAACGACAGGTGTTGCACCGACTACACCGCCGCCTCATGCAGCTTGCTTGGGACGCATCGGGGGCGAGAGCACCACCTGTTAGGACTCGCAAATTCGATTTGAGTTGACATAAGGTACATTATCGGCCCGACAGCGCAGCATCCAGAGGTCGAGTTGGCGAGGATCTGGCGCTGGCGTCCGTCACAGAAAACTCCGAGCGCGGCAGACCAGGCGGCAGAGCCAGCGCGCATATCGCGTCGGTCTTGTAGTGACGTTGCGTTGCTACTGAGGAGGCGCGTCGTCGGGGTTCTGCTTGTCAGGCTGTTCGTCGTCCGGCTGCTGTTCGTCGGACTGGTCAAGCTGGTCCTCGGCGTCGAGTTGGTCGCGTGCTGCTTGACGTCCCACTGTTGAGATGGATGCCCACGCTGGGTTGCCGAGGGCACCGGCGCGCGCGATCGCGGCACCGATGGAACCGATGCTTGCGCCCAGAGCTGCGTGTTGTGCAATTTCAGCTCCGAGAGTGAAGTTCGGACGGAACCCTTGCCTGACGAGATCGCCGATCATGATGCCCGTCGCCGGGGCCAGGTCGAACTTCGGCAGGGCGACTCCTCGCGCTGCGAGGACTGCAGCGCCGAACTGTTGGTTCTTCCAGGCCGAGAAGGCGCTCGACGTGAGACTTCGCGTGGTCTCGGGATCGAGGAAGTCGAGTCGCGGCGCCGTGTGGATGGGCGCGGGCTGCAGGTCAGTGCGGTCCGGATCGACGTGGAAGCCGTCGTCGTCGACGGTGTACCAGACGGTGATGTCGAGCTGCTCTCTGGAGCCCTCGGCGTCGTCGTCCTCGACCCAGTCGACCCAGTCGAACACCACGCGTGCGGTGAAGCGGAGTCGGGTCCGGTACCAGTCGCCGCCGTCGACGAGGTCCCGGGCGTAGGAAAAGACGACTTCAGGATCACCCGGGTCGGTCACATCGGCGTCGACCGGATCATCCAAGCCGAGCTTGTGCCAGAGGTCCGGGGCGTGGAGCTGATCGTCGGGGAACAGTGCCGTCATGAGCTCGTGCACGTGGTCGTTGGCGAGAAAGGCCCGGATCTCATTGCCGGCGAACTTCCGCGGCGGCACGAACTCCTTGAGTTCCTGACAGAACGTAATGATGCCTGCACCGAGAGCTTCTTCGGCTTCCTTCCGGAGACGGTCGTGGAGATCGTCCTGCGCCTTATTCTTGTAACCGTTGTCGTTCGACAGCAGCACGATTTCTTCGTCGGGGTGTTCTGCGATCACCTCGAGCACCGTGTACCAGTGCAGGGTGTCGCGGTAGCCGCCGCCGTTCGCGTTGAAGGGGGGAACGCGGTCGATAGCTCGTTGGGCGAGGACGTCATGGCTGACATTCGGGGTCTCCCTGACCTCCGCGCCGGCGGCCGCGAGGAATGTGACCGGGTCGTACTGTGCGGCCCAGCGTTCGACCTCATCGCGGGCTGCTTGAACGGCGTCCTGAACGCTCTGCGGAACGCCATGCGTGCCATCGGTTCGCGGTCGTTGAGCTCGTCGGATGGCGCGGACTCGCCCAGTGATCTCAGCGACGACGATCTGGGGCACAATCACCTCGAGCACCCCTTCGGTGATCGCAGCGGTGATGTCCTCCCACGCTGAGCCGACCAGTTCAGGGTTGGGGATGATCGCGTTCGCGTCGATTACCAGGATCATTGGGTCCACCTTCTGCGGGTTCTGATCGGTTGTTCCGTCGCGGTGCCGCTGACGCTAAAGCTGGAATCTGCGTCGGCCTCGGTGATGCGCGTTCACGGGATAGAGGGCTCTCTCGTCGCCCTCAGGCAGGTTCCGAGTTCGGGCCCGGGTAAGCGGAGTCAGGTGCTTGTGCATGCGGCCGGAAGTCCTTCGCGGTCTCGTGCACCGACTCGGCGATCACCTTGCGTGGGATCTTCGAGTTCGCCATCGCCGACAGGTGGCTCGCGAGCTCGGCGGTCGTCCGTGACCGGGCCGCATTCTGCGCGTCGGAGAGGTACCAGAACTCGGTGGCGATGAGGTTCGCGAGCCGCGCGTCGTTGCCACGCGTGGCTGCCCCGAGCAGCATCAGCTCGGTGTGAGCGACCATCCGGCTGCGCTCCGACTCATTTTCGTCGAACACGACGGCACGTGAGAAGGTCATGATGGCGGCGATGCTCGTCCGCAGCAGGCTCAAGAGCTGTTCCTGGTAGCGGTCGCGGCGCTGCCTCGAGAGCACCGTGAAGGACACGACGGCGACCACTGTCGACCCGCTGAGCGTAGCGAGAAGGCTGCTGAGGAACTGTCCTAAGTCGAAGTGTTCCACGAGGCGCATGGTAGCGGTCGGGCCGCAGCTTCACGGCGTTGCGCCTGACCCCCGAGCACTTGGTGAGCTGGGTGAAACCCAGCGGGG
>NZ_JARUXD010000034.1:0-35875 GCF_030433875.1 Curtobacterium sp. PsM8
CGGCGGGGGGGCGCGCGCCCCCGGCGCGGCCGGGCGGGGCGCGGGGGGGGGCGGGGCGGGGGCCCGGCGGCCCCCCCCCCCCCCCCCCCCCCCCCCCCCCCCCCCCCCCCCCCCGACCGTCCTGCACAGCGGAGTGCCCGGCGTCGACCGTCCACAGCCGTCCGACCCCCGCGCGGCCCGCCCAATAGACTGGTGCGCATTCCACGAACCGATCGACGGAGCACCATGCCTGACATCACGAGCGAGCAGGTCGCACACCTGGCGAACCTCGCACGTATCGCACTCACGCCCGACGAGATCGAGAAGATGACCGAGGAGCTGTCACTCATCGTCGACAGCGTCGCCAAGGTCACCGAGGTCGCGACCCCGGACGTCCCCGCGACGAGCCACCCGGTCCCGCTCGAGAACGTGTCCCGCCCCGATGTGGTCGGCGAGACGCTGACCCAGGAGCAGGCGCTCTCCGGCGCCCCCGACTCGGACGGCGAACGCTTCCGGGTGACCGCGATCCTCGGCGAAGAACAGTAGGCGGAAGAACAGTGACCCACGACATCACCACGCTGAGCGCTGCCGCGCTCGCCGACGCCCTGGTGGCCCGCGACGTCTCGAGCGTCGAGGCCACGCAGGCCCACCTCGACCGGATCGCCGCTGTCGACGGGGACGTGCACGCGTTCCTGCACGTCAACCAGAACGCGATCGCCGCCGCGAAGGCCATCGACTCCCGCCGTGCGGCCGGGGACGACCTCGGCCCCCTCGCCGGTGTGCCGATCGCCGTCAAGGACGTCCTGTGCACGCAGGACATGCCGACCACCTCGGGCTCGAAGATCCTCGAAGGCTGGGTGCCGCCGTACGACGCCACCCCGGTCGCCAAGCTCCGCCGTGCCGGCCTGGTGCCGCTCGGCAAGACCAACATGGACGAGTTCGCGATGGGCTCGTCGACCGAGTTCTCGGCGTACGGTCCGACGCACAACCCGTGGGACCTCGACCGGATCCCCGGCGGGTCCGGCGGTGGCTCGGCCGCCGCGGTCGCCGCGTTCGAAGCCCCGCTCGCGCTCGGCTCGGACACCGGTGGGTCGATCCGCCAGCCGGGTGCCGTCACGGGCACCGTCGGCCTGAAGCCGACCTACGGTGGCGTCAGCCGCTACGGTGCCATCGCCCTGGCGTCGAGCCTCGACCAGATCGGACCGGTGTCCCGGACCGTCCTCGACGCCGCGCTGCTGCACGACGTCATCGGCGGGCACGACCCGAAGGACTCCACCTCGCTGCGACAGGAGTGGCCCTCGTTCGCCGCTGCCGCGCGTGACGGTCTGCAGGCCGACTCCCTCAAGGGCGTCCGGATCGGCGTCGTCAAGGAGCTCGCCGGGGGCGATGGCTTCCAGGCCGGCGTCACCCAGCGTTTCCAGGAGACGGTCGCGCTGCTCGAGTCCGCCGGAGCGGTCGTCGTCGAGATCGACGCCCCGTCGTTCGCTTACGCGATCAGCGCCTACTACCTGATCCTGCCGGCGGAAGCGTCGTCGAACCTCGCGAAGTTCGACTCGGTCCGCTTCGGCCTGCGCGTCACGCCGGAGAAGGGTGCCACGGTCGAGGACGTCATGGCGGCCACGCGTGAAGCCGGCTTCGGTCCGGAGGTCAAGCGCCGCATCATCCTCGGCACCTACGCCCTGAGCGCCGGGTACTACGACGCCTACTACGGCAGCGCGCAGAAGGTCCGCACCCTCGTCCAGCGCGACTTCACCGCCGCGTTCGAGCAGGTCGACCTGCTCATCAGCCCGTCGGCGCCGACCACCGCGTTCAAGATCGGTGAGCGCATCGACGACCCGCTCGCGATGTACCTCAACGACCTCACCACGATCCCCGCGAACCTGGCGGGTGTGCCCGGCATGAGCATCCCGAACGGCCTGGCGCCCGAGGACTCCCTGCCGACCGGTGTGCAGCTGATGGCTCCGCAGCGCGAGGACGCCCGGCTCTACCGGGTCGGCGCCGCACTCGAGCGTCTGCTCGAGCAGCAGTGGGGGGCCCCGCTGATCTCCCGGATCCCGAACCTGGACGCCGCACAGCAGTCCGCCGCAGAGGAAGGTGTCATCTGATGGCCAAGGACGCACTCATGGACTTCGACGAGGCGATCGAGCGGTTCGAGCCGGTGCTCGGCTTCGAGGTGCACGTCGAACTCGCGACGGCCACCAAGATGTTCTCGGACGCGCCGAACTTCTTCGGCGGCGAGCCCAACACGAACGTGACGCCGGTCGACCTCGGGCTGCCCGGGTCCCTGCCGGTCGTCAACGAGCAGGCCGTGCGCTACTCGATCCAGCTCGGGCTCGCGCTCGGCTGCTCGATCGCCGAGAGTTCGCGGTTCGCGCGGAAGAACTACTTCTACCCGGACAACCCGAAGAACTACCAGATCTCGCAGTTCGACGAGCCGATCGCCTTCGAGGGCGAGGTCGAGGTCGAGCTCGCCGACGGCACGATCTTCCAGGTGCCGATCGAGCGTGCCCACATGGAAGAGGACGCGGGCAAGCTGACGCACGTCGGCGGTGCCACCGGCCGCATCCAGGGCGCCGAGTACTCGCTCGTCGACTACAACCGGGCCGGTGTCCCGCTGGTCGAGATCGTCACGAAGCCGATCGTCGGCTCCAAGGAGCGCGCACCCGAGCTCGGGGCCGCGTACGTGCAGGTCATCCGTGACCTCGTCCGCGCGCTCGGCGTCTCCGAGGCCCGCATGGAACGCGGCAACCTGCGCTGCGACGCGAACATCTCGCTGCGCCCGTGGGGCCAGGAGAAGCTCGGCACCCGCACCGAGACCAAGAACGTCAACTCGTTCCGCGCCGTCGAGCGTGCCATCCGCTACGAGATCCAGCGCCAGGCCGCGATCCTCGCCGCCGGCGGGACGATCACGCAGGAGACCCGGCACTGGCACGAGGACACCGGCCGCACCTCGGCCGGCCGTCCCAAGTCGGACGCCGACGACTACCGGTACTTCCCGGAGCCGGACCTGCTGCCCGTCGTGCCCGACCCGGCACTCATCGAAGAGCTCCGTGCGAGCCTGCCCGAGGCACCGGTGGCACGCCGCCGTCGCCTGAAGGGCGAGTGGGGCTTCGCGGACCTCGAGTTCCAGGACGTCGTCAACGGCGGCCTCCTCGACGAGGTCCAGGCGACGATCGACGCCGGTGCCGGCCCGCAGGCCGCCCGCAAGTGGTGGACCGGCGAGATCAGCCGTGTTGCGAACGCGCAGGACGCCGCGCCCGGTGACCTCGTGTCGCCGCAGCACGTGGCCGAGGTCATCGCGCTCGTCGAGTCCGGCGACCTGACCGACCGACTCGCACGCCAGGTCCTCGAAGGCGTCATCGCCGGCGAGGGCTCGCCGGCGCAGGTCGTCGAGTCCCGTGGGCTCAAGGTCGTCTCGGACGACTCGGCCCTGACCGCGGCCGTCGACGAAGCCCTCGCCGGGCAGCCGGACGTGCTGCAGAAGATCCGCGACGGCAAGGTCCAGGCGGCTGGCGCGATCATCGGCTCGGTCATGAAGGCGATGAAGGGCCAGGCGGACGCGGCACGTGTGCGCGAGCTCGTGCTGGAGCGCGCGCAGCAGCAGTAGGACCGAGCATGACCCTGCGCGACCCAGCGCTGGACGTGCATGACGGGAGGCCCGTGGCGAGATCGCCACGGGCCTCCCGTCCATCCTGGGGACACGTCAGCGATCCGGTGACAGGATGGAGCGTGTCAGCAACGATCCGAGCCATCGGTACCGCCGTCCCGCGGACCACCCTCGGGCAGGCGTCGGTCCGTGACCTGTTCGCCGCCCAGCCCGGCCTCGGGAGGCTCGCCTCGCGGCTCGTCCCCGCTGCCTTCAACGCCTCCGAGGTCGAGCACCGCCACAGTGTCCTGCCGGAGCTCGACTCCGCTGCCGGACCCGGCACGTTCCGCGACGCCGACGGTGTCCTCACGTCGCCGAGCACCGGCACCCGGAACGACCGGTTCCGCGAGCTCGCCCCGCCGCTCTTCGTCGGTGCCGCGCGGGACGCCCTCGAGCGTGCCGCCGTCGACCCGGCGACCGTCACCCACGTCGTGACCGTGTCCTGCACCGGCTTCACCCAGCCGGGCCCGGACCTGGCGATCGTCGAGGAGCTCGGGCTGCCGCGGAACGTCTTCCGGCAGCACGTCGGGTTCATGGGGTGCTTCGCCGCGTTCCCGGCACTCCGGATCGCCGACGCGTTCGTCGGCGCCGACCCGAGCGCGGTCGTCCTGGTCGTCTGCGCCGAACTCTGCACGCTGCACGTGCGGAACTCCGAGGACCCGGACCAGATCGTCGCGAACAGCGTCTTCGGCGACGGTGCCGCAGCGGCGGTCGTGACGGCGGACGGCCCCGGCCTCCGCCTCGATGCCTTCACCACCATGGTCCTGCCCGAGGGCGCGAGCGAGATGGCGTGGAACATCGGTGACGAGGGCTTCGAGATGGTGCTGAGCACCCAGGTGCCGAAGCTCATCGGCGTGCACGCGGCCGAGGCCGTCGCCCCGCTCCTCGACCCGCGCGGCTGGACGCCGGACGACGTGCCGGTGTGGGCCGTGCACCCCGGCGGCCGGGCGATCCTCGACCGGACCCAGGATGCCCTGCACCTGCCGGACAGCGCGTTGACGGCGAGCCGCGCGGTCCTCCGTGACCACGGCAACATGTCGAGTGCGACGGTGCTGTTCGTCCTCCGGGAGGCCCTCGAGGCCCGTCCCGCAGACGGCACGCCCGTCGTCGCACTGGCCTTCGGGCCGGGGTTGACGGTCGAGGCTGCGTCCCTGACGGTGGTCGGCAGCCCGGTCGCCGCCGCTGCCGCGAGTGGTGCGCCCGCCGCGGTCGAGACGGCTGCGGCCGCTGCCACCACGTCCGCCCCCACCACGGCCGCTCCCGTCGGGGTCGGGGCGTGACCGGCACGGTCGACCTGTCCACCCGCGCCGTCGACCTGCGCGAGCTGATGGACGACCCGGACTGCGACCCCGCGACGCTCGACCGGACGTTCCGCCGCTTCGCGCTGGTGAACGCGGCGGTGTCCGGCTGGCGGTCGGTGTGGCGCACCCACGTCGTGCCGGCACTGCCGCCGACCGGTCGGGCCCGTGTGCTCGACCTCGGCTGCGGTGGCGGTGACCTTGCCCGGTCGTTGGTGCGGTGGGCACGGAGCGACGGGTTCGACCTCGAGGTCGTCGGCGTCGACCCGGACCCGCGCGCGATCGCGGCGGCCGAGCGGCAGACGACGGCCGGTGTGACCTTCCGGACGCAGTCCAGCGGCGACCTGGTCGCGGCGGGGGAGCGGTTCGACGTCGTCGTGTCGAACCACGTGCTGCACCACCTCGACGACACCGAGCGTGGCGCGTTCCTCCGGGACTCGGGGGAGCTGGCCGTCGGGCGCAGTGTGCACTCTGACATCCGACGCTCGGTGTCCGCCTACCGGTTGTACGCGATCGGGGCGTCGTTCGTGTCGGCCGGTACCTTCATCCGCGAGGACGGCCTCCGCTCGATCCGCCGGAGCTTCACGGTCCCCGAGCTCGCCGCGGCCCTGCCCGCCGGCTGGCGCGCCGAGCCCGCGTCCCCGCACCGCGTCCTCGCCGTCCGCGACTGACCCTCCGCGGCGGCGCTTCCGCGGCGCGGTGCGTCCGCGGCGCGTCCGCGGAACGCAACGTGGGCGGTCCTGCGCAACGGAGTACCGCTGCGCCGGACCGCCCACGTTGCGTGTTGCGAGGGAGAGGGGCTAGGGGCGCAGGA
This sequence comes from Curtobacterium sp. PsM8, assembly GCF_030433875.1. Lineage (NCBI taxonomy): Bacteria > Bacillati > Actinomycetota > Actinomycetes > Micrococcales > Microbacteriaceae > Curtobacterium > Curtobacterium sp. PsM8. The sequence goes on from NZ_JARUXD010000034.1 coordinate 5,738, forward strand.
GCACCTTGATGGCGCGGCGCTCGTCCATCGCGGCGTACGCCTCCGGGGCCTGGTCGAGGGGCAGCTCGAGGTCGAACACCTTGCCCGGGTCGATCGCCCGCGACAGCACGTCGGGCAGCAGCTCCTCGATGTACGCACGTGCCGGGGCCATGCCGCCGCCGACCGTGATGTTCTTCGCGAACAGGAACGGCATCGGCAGCTCCGGGTCGCCCGCGGGGACGCCGACGTAGCCGACGGCACCGCCGGCGCGGACGACGCGGAGCGCCTGGTCCATGCTCTCCGCTGTGCCGACGGCCTCGAGCGCACAGTCGGCGAGGTCCCCGCCGAGCAGCTCCCGCACGGCCGCGACGCCTTCGTCACCACGGGCCTCGACGATGTCGGTCGCGCCGAACTCGCGCGCCAGCGCCTGACGGTCGGCGTGCCGGCTCATCGCGATGATCCGCTCGGCACCGAGGCGCTTCGCCGCCAGGACCGCGGACAGCCCGACCGCCCCGTCGCCGACCACGACGACGGTCTTGCCCGGTCCGACCTCGGCCGAGACGGCCGCGTGGTGCCCGGTGGAGAACACGTCCGACAGCGTGAGCAGCGACGGCACCAGGTCGTCGTCGACCGGACCCGGCACGACGACCAGGCTGGCGGCGGCGTCCGGCACGCGGACGTACTCGGCCTGGGCACCGCCGAGCGGGTGGCCGTAAGCGTCTGGCGTGACGCCGAACGTGGAGCCGTGGTCGCAGCCGCTCGTCATGCCGTGGGCGCAGGCCTGGCAGGTGCCGTCGTTGGTGGTGAACGGGGCGATGACGAAGTCGCCGACGTGCAGGTCGGTCACGTCGTCGCCGACCTGGTCGACGACACCGACGAACTCGTGGCCGATCGCACGCGGTTCGGCCGTGTCGCGGACGCCGCGGTAGGGCCAGAGGTCCGAGCCGCAGACGCACGCGGCGATGACACGGACGACGGCGTCGGACGGGGTGAGGATCGTGGGGGCGTCGCGCTCCTCGACACGGATGTCGCGGGGGGCGTGGATGACTGTTGCGCGCACGGGGTGTGCCTTCCGTCGGGATGAGGGGGGACCGGCCGGTCGACGTTGTCCGGACGCCCGTCGACAGTACGCTCGTGCGGGTGGACGAGGACCGGTACGGCAGTGACGTGCTCTCGGGCGACTGGCGCTCGCGGGGTGTGCAGAAGGTGCGGCAGGTGCCGCTCGAGCGCGACATGGTGCTCGAGGACCCGGACTCCGGCTGGGCCGGCGCCGTGGTCGGGCTTGAGGCCGGCAACGTCTCGCTGGAGGACTGGAAGGGCCGCGTCCGCGCCTTCCCCTTCGTCGGCCAGTTCCTGCTCGAGGGTGAACTCGTCACCCTGAGTCGCCCGCAGGCTCCGGTCGGTCGGTCCGCCGCGGCCGCCCCGCCGGCTCGGTCCACCGCCACGGCCGGGAGGCCCGGTGCCGCCCCGGCGGTCCGGCACGCCTCCGACGGTGGTCGCCTCCGCACCGCGTCCGGGTCGTTCGCCGTCGAGCAGCAGCGTGCCCGGGTGGCCCTGCCGAGCCGGATCATGGTCGAGGGCAAGCACGACGCCGAACTCGTCGAGAAGGTGTGGGGTGCCGACCTCCGCGTCGAGGGCGTCGTCGTCGAGGAGCTGTCCGGCGTCGACAACCTGGCTGACGTGCTCGACGACTTCCGGCCGACCCGGGAGCGCCGCGTCGGCGTCCTGGTGGACCACCTCGTGCCGGGCTCGAAGGAGTCCCGTTTCGCCGACGCCGTGATGCGCGGGAAGTGGGGCGCGCACGTCCTCGTCGTCGGGCACCCGTTCGTCGACGTCTGGCAGTCGGTGAAGCCGGCGCGCGTCGGACTGCAGGCGTGGCCGACGATCCCGCGGTCGATCGAGTGGAAGGCCGGCATCTGCCAGGCGCTCGGGTGGCCGCACGCCGAGCAGGCCGACATCGCCCGGGCGTGGCAGCGGATCCTCGGGCAGGTGCGGACCTTCGCCGACCTCGAACCGCAGCTGCTCGGCCGTGTCGAGGAGCTGATCGACTTCGTGACCGAGCCGGCCTGACGGCCGCGCCCCGCGCCTCCCGGCCGCCCTGCCCGCCCGTACCGCCCGTCCCCGCCGCGCCGAGCCTCGGCCAGGCGGACAGGATCCGTCCCACTTCCGCCGAGTTCTGTCCGCTGCCCCGAGCCTCGGGCCGGATCCCGGGCGCGCCGCCTACGCTTGCAGGATGGACGGCATCGACGGACGCGTGCGGAACGCCGTCGACGTCTGGCTGCGCTGGTTGCCCCGCTGGCAGATCGGCACCGCACGGCCTCGCACCCGGATCTGCCGGCGCTGCACCGGTTCCCCGATCGCCGCGGCGGCCGGGTTCGGACCGGACGTGCCGCACCCGGTGCAGCACGCGCTGATCGGTCGGATGTCCGCCATCGTCGAGGACGCCGTCGACGACTACACCGCCAAGAACCTGCCGCTGCTGCAGCGGGAGCTCGAGCGGGCCGCGGCACGCAAGCGACGCTCGGGGTACCAGCCGGCCGAGGGGCTGTCGCCGGAGTTCCAGGGCCTGGACATCGATCCGCAGCCGGAGCCGGGGGAGCCGTTCCTGTTCACCCTCGGTGAGCTCGCGGGCACCGGGGCAGACGCCCAGGAGCCCCGCGAGCCGTTGTCGGACGAGGCGAAGGCCGCGCTCCGCCACGAGATCGAACTGTCCGACGAGGCCGCGCGGTCGACCGGCACGGCGGTGTGCCTGGCGCTGCTCGACCACCGGGAGCGCATCGCCGAAGCCGTCGAACGGCTCGTCGAACCCCAGATCGCCGCGCTGGTGTCGGACATGTTCCGCGGGCTCGACGGTCCCGACGAGGGTCCGCGCGGCGGCCTCTTCTAGCGGACGGGCCGAGCAGCCTCCGGAGCCGTCACAGGGGGAAGCCGTCGGTCACGCCACGAGCAGCGCCGGAACGCCGAACCAGAGCGCTGCCGGAACCACCAGGACGAGGATCGCGCTGATGCCGATCACCGTGTCCGTGGACGCCGTCGGCCATCCGCTCCGCGCGACCAGCCCGAGGACGAGCGCAGCGACGACGGCACACCACGGGCCCAGCGCGAGGACCAGGACCACGGGCCACAGGACGAGGGAAGCACCTGTCCCGGTCGCGAGGACGGGGAGCCACATGACCAGCCACAGGATGAGCAGGACCCCGGCCGCCGATGACAGGAGGGCCGTGGCCACCACGAGCGGAACGGGGCGGCGGCGGTGGTCGGCGGGCGTGGACACGCTCGGTCCCTACCGGGAGGAGCGTTCGGCGGCAGACGGGCTGCGCGTCTCGGACCGCCGACCTGACCGGACCCGCAGCACCAGTCGGGCGAGGAGCCGCCAGCCGACCAGGAACACGCCGAGCACGATCGTCGCCACGATGAGGAACGAGATCGGCAGCGGGTTGCCGTCGACGACCCCCTGCCCGGTCGCGACCCGGATCGCCATGCCGACGAACACGGTCAGGATCCACGCCACGACGCCCGTCGGCCAGATCGCGAGCGGCCGCGACCATGCCCCGGAGGTCACGTACGCGATGGCCCAGCCGGCCAGGAACGGGTACGCAGTCGTCCACAGGCCGAGTGGCGCGAACGCCTCGCCGTGTGACGATCGTCCGATGACGGCGAACGCCACGATGAGCACGACGTCGATGACGGCCGCGAGCCAACCCCAGGTACGAGTCTCCACGCCCCCATCCTCGCAGGGTCCGGCGGTGGTGCCCCTGGTCACCGCCGCAGGAGCGTCCGACCGGAGACGACCGTGCCCCGAAGCGACCGGTGTTCGACGGCGCTGGCCGGGTCGTCGATGCGGGCGACGACGAGGTCGATGGCCTCGCGGCCGATGCGCTCGATGGGCTGCGCGAACGTCGTGAACCCGATCCAGTCGTCGGCGAGCGGACGGACCCCGTCGAACCCGGTCACCGAGACGTCCTGCGGCACGCGGACGCCCCGACGGGCGAGGGCCCCGCACAGGTCGAGCATGAGCCGGTCGGTCGGGCACATCGCCGCGGTGGCCCCCGACTCGCGCATGACGTCGACGACGTCGGCGGCCAGGTCCTCGGGCGGACGCACGAAGCTCGCGTCGATGTCGATGACCCGGGTGCCGCGTGCTCGGAGTCGCTCGACCATCGCTCGCGACCGGGCGTGCTGGGTGATCGCGTCGCCGATCGGCACGGTGAGCACGACGACCGCGGTGTGCCCGGCGTCGGCGACGGTGTCCGCGATGACCGCACCGCCGTCGACCTCGTCGCAGTAGACGCTGGACAGCGCCGGGTGCAGCTCCGGACGGCCGGCGACCACGGTCGCGATGCGCGGGGCGAAGTCGGCGATGTCGGCCGCGGGCATCAGGCCGCTGCAGACCACGAGTCCGTCGACGCGCATCGAGACGAGGGCGGCGAGCGCGGACTTCTCGTCCTCGACCCGGCCGACGCCGGTGGTCGTGACGACGCGGTACCCGAGCTCGGAGGCCCGGCGCTCCATCACGGCGTGCAGTGCGGTGTAGACCATCGACGACGCGTCGCGCATGAGCATGCCGATCGTGTGCGTCCGTCCGCTGACCAGTCCTCGTGCCATGGCGTTGGCGACGTAGCCGAGTTCGGCGGCGGCCCGCTCGACCCGTTCGCGGGTCTCGTCGGAGAACCGTCCGGTGCCGGACAGGACCCGGCTGACCGCCGACTTCGAGACGCCGGCGCGGGCGGCGACGTCGAGGATCGTCGGCTGTGTGCCCCGGCCGCCGTTCACGCCGCCGCCACTGCGGGCGCGGCTGCCGTCACGGCGACCGTCGCCACCGTCGTCGGCAGGGAGAGGAGGACCATCTGGCCATCCTCGCAGCAGCCCCGGCCAGAGGACGACCGACCTCTCGGCCACGACTCGGCAGCCCGCTGCCCGGAGTTCACCTCCCGGCGACGAGCGCGGTACCTGGAGTTCACCCGACCGCACCACACTCGACCCCGGTGCGGGAACGTTCCCACACCTCCTTCCCCCGAAGTACTGCCCCCACGAACCAGGGAGACCTCCGACGTGAAGACCCGAGTCCTCGCCGGCGTCGCCATCGCGGCCGCCGCATCCATCGCACTCTCCGGCTGCGTCCAGAGCGCGAACGCCTCGAACGGCGCCGAAGCCACCCCGGGCTCGACGAGCCTGAACGTGTTCATCAGCGGCGACACGAACGTCCAGGACCTCTGGGACAAGTCGCTCATCCCCGCCTTCGAGCGGATGCACCCGAAGATCACCGTCCACACCAGCATCGACCTGCACGGGGAGCACGACGCGCAGACCCAGGCGAACCTCGCCACGGCGGTCAAGGCGCACAAGACGCTGCCCTACGACCTGGTCGACGCGGGCTTCGTCACCACGGCGGGCAAGGCCGGCCTGATGGCGAAGACCGACGCGCGTGCGATCCCGAACCTGGCCCACGTCCCCGCGGCCACCAGGGAGCAGGGCGGCGACCGGGCGATCCCGTACCGCGCCTCCAGCGTGCTGCTCGCGTACGACACGAAGAAGGTCACGAACCCGCCCAAGACCCTGGACGACCTGCTCGCCTGGATCAAGTCCAACCCGGGCCAGTTCGCCTACAACTCGCCGTCCTCCGGCGGCTCGGGAGGCGCGTTCGTGATGACGGTGCTGGCCAAGTACCTGTCGAAGTCCGAGCAGACCCAGATGCAGACGACGTACGACAAGTCGCTCGAGTCGAAGTGGGACGAGGGCTTCGCCGCGCTCAAGGACCTCGGCCCGTCGACGTACCAGAAGGGCGTCTACCCGAACGGCAACGACCAGGTGCTGCAGATGCTCGGCTCGGGCCAGATCCAGATGGCCCCGGTCTGGAGCGACCAGTTCATCACCGCGCAGAAGGCCGGCACCATCGGCAAGGACGTCGCGTTCACGCAGATCTCCGACCCGTCGTTCACGGGCAGCGCGAGCTACCTCGGCATCCCGGCGACCGAGCCGGCGGCCAAGAAGCAGGCCGCCGAGGAACTCGCCGACTTCGTCCTGTCGTCCCAGGGGCAGCAGCTCGTCGCGAAGGCCGTGTCCGGTTACCCGGTCGTCCCGCTCAGCTCGCTGCCGTCGAGCGTCGCCGAGCAGTTCTCGAAGGCCGACCCGTCGAAGCTCCGCCTCGGCTTCCAGAGCGCGTTCCAGGCCGACATGAACGCGGCGTGGGACGCGAAGGTCCCGCAGTGACCCAGACCGTCCCGAACGGCCCGGCCCTCGACCGGGAGGCCCGTGGTGACACCGCCACGGGCCTCCCGGCCGTCCCGTCCCCGGCCCGGAGCAACGGTCCGCGCGGCGAGCGTCCGCGCGGCGGCCGACCCACCACCCAGGAGCGTCTCGCGCGCCGCCGGCGCGTCCAGGGCCTCGCGCTCGTCACCGCACCGGTGCTGGTCGTCGTCCTGTTCGTCGGCGTGCCGGTGGTCAACGCGGCGCTGTTCAGCCTCGGGTTCACCGGCGGCCTGAACCAGGCACTCGCCGACATCGGCCAGGACACCGTCAGCGGGTTCTCGTTCGCGGTCTACGGCACGCTGCTCGGCAACCCGACGTTCCTCCGCGACCTCGCGGCCACGATCGGGGTCACGCTCGCGTCGACCGGGCTGACGATCGCGCTCGCAGTGGTCGTCGCCGTGATCCTCCGGCTGCGCGGCGGGTTCCTCGGCCGCACGCTCAGCGTGCTCGCCGTCGTCCCGATCTTCGTGCCGGTGGTGATCGCCAGCTGGTCGATCCTGACCTTCACCGACGCGCAGGGGTTCCTGCGGAGCGCCGGTGCCCAGGTGGGGATCGACGTGCCGGTGTGGGGCTACACGCTCGTCGCGGTCGTGTTCGGCAGCGTCTGGACGAGCCTGCCGTTCGCCGTGCTGATGATCGCCGGGGCGCTGCAGGGCACCCCCGACGCCCTGATCGAGGCCGCACGGGACGCCGGTGCCAGCACGTGGCGCGTCGTCTGGCAGGTGCTGCTGCCGATGGCCGCGACACCGATGGTCATCGCGACGACGTTCACCGTGATCGGCGTGCTCGGCTCGTTCACCGTGCCGTACTTCACCGGCCCGAACGCCCCGACGATGCTCGGCGTCGACATCTCCAAGTACTTCCAGTCGTACAACCGTCCGCAGCAGTCCACCGCGATGGCGTTCATCGTGTTCGTGTTCGCCGCGGCCGCCAGCGTGCTGTACCTGCGGTCGACCGTGCGCTCGAACGCCCGCGAGCTCGGGAAGGGACAGCGATGATCAAGCGCCTCACCGGCACCGCCCTGGTCTGGGCGACCGCCGTCGTCCTGGCCGTGTTCATCGCCGGCCCCCTGCTGTGGTTGGCCGTCCGGGCCTTCGCCACGAGCTGGACCTACCCGAACCTGCTGCCCGACGGGTGGACGCTCAAGTGGTGGGGGACCGTGTTCCAGGACCCGTCGCTGGCCGTCGCCGTGCAGAACTCCCTCGTGCTCGCCCCGCTGACGGTCCTCATCGCCGCGGTCGTCTGCCTGCCAGCCGCGTGGGCGATCAGCCGCATCGAGTTCCCCGGGCGTCGCGTGGTGCTGGTCGGGCTGTTCGCCACGAACGCCTTCCCGAAGATGGGGCTGTTCGTCACGATGTCGGCGATGTTCACGGCGCTGAACCTGATGAACACGGTCACGGGCATCCTGATCGTCCACGTGCTCGGCTGCGTGGTGTTCATGACGTGGTTGCCCGCGGCGGCGTTCTCGGCGGTGCCGCGCTCCCTCGAGGAGGCCGCACGTGACGCCGGTGCCGGACGCTGGCGGACGTTCTGGTCGGTGACGTTCCCGATCGCCTGGCCGGGGATCCTCGTGGCGATGGTGATGAGCTTCCTGGCGTCCTTCGACGAGGCCCAGGGCACGTACCTGGTCGGCGCTCCGGCGTACATGACGATGCCGACCGCGATGTACTCGCTCGTCCTCAACTCACCACGCCAGGTGTCGGCGGTCTTCGCGATCGCGCTGAGCATCCCGTCCGTGGTGCTGATGACCCTCGCCCGGAAGCACATCATGGGCGGCCGTCTGGCGGACGGGTTCCAGATCCGATGACCACACGCAGCACGAAAGGCGACCACATGTCGGACGCAACGCTCCTCGCGGAACCCGCACCGGGCCTCCAGACCGTCGGCCGGCCCACCGACGACCGGACCAGCGACGATCGCACCCACGGCGGACTCGTCCTGCGGGGCCTGACCAAGTCCCTCGGCGGACGCGACGTCGTCGCCGGCATCGACCTCGACGTGGCGAAGGGCGAGCTCGTCTCGCTGCTCGGCCCGTCCGGCTGCGGCAAGACCACCACGCTCCGCATGGTGGCCGGCTTCCTGCCCGTCGACGGCGGCACGGTGACGATGGGCGGCGCGGACGTGACCGACCTCGGACCCGAGCGCCGACCGAGCGCGATGGTCTTCCAGAACTACGCGCTCTGGCCGCACATGACGGTGACGCAGAACGTGGCGTTCCCGCTGCGGACCCGGCGGGTGTCGAAGGCCGAGACGACCCGGCGCGTCCACGAGGCGCTCGACCTCGTCGGCCTGACCCACCACGCGACGTCGAAGCCGACGGCGATCTCCGGCGGCGAGCAGCAGCGTGTCGCTCTGGCCCGCGCGATCGTGCAGGAGCCCGACGTGCTGCTCCTCGACGAACCGCTGTCGAACCTCGACGCGAAGCTCCGCGTCAGCGTCCGCGACGAGATCCGGCGCATCCAGCAGCGCCTCGGCATCACGACCGTGATCGTCACCCACGACCAGGACGAGGCGCTGAGCATCTCGGACCGGATCGCGGTGATGCACGACGGGCGGATCGAGCAGGTCGCGTCGCCCACCGACCTCTACGCCCGCCCGTCGACCCGGTTCGTCGCGTCGTTCATCGGGTCCACGAGCACCGTCACGGGCGCGTTCCTGGCCGCCGTCCGCACCCCGGTCCCGGCCGGCGACGAGGTCCTCGTCCGCCCCGAGGAGGTCGTGCTCACCGACGACGGCCCGGTCCACGCCACGGTGTCCCGCGTCCTCATGCGCGGGCACTTCGCCGAGCTCGTCCTCCGCTCCGGCGACGCGGAGCTGCGTGCCTACGTCACCGGCCCACCGCCGCCCCTCGGCACCGAGACCGGTGTCCGGATCGGTGCGGTGCTCGTGTACCGCGACGGCGTCCTGACGGAGGTCGCACGATGAGCGCCCCGGGGGTCGCCGTGGCCACGCCCACGCCCGCCAGCACGCCCGTGCCCGCGCCCACGACGGACAGCGGCGGCGCCACGGTCCGGATCCCACGGCTCGTCGCGCACCGCGGTGCCCCGCGGGTCCGGCGGGAGAACACCCTGCCGGCCATCGCGGTCGCCGAGGCGCTCGGCGCGGACACCATCGAGGTCGACGTCCGACGCACCGCGGACGGCGTCGCGGTCCTGCTCCACGACGAGACCCTCGGTCGGATGTGGGGCGACGCCCGACCGGTGTCCGAGGTCCGCTGGTGCGACGTCGCCCGGCTCGGCAACGGCCTGGACCGGATCCCGCGCCTGGACGCCGCGCTCGAACGACTCGACGGCTGCGGCGCCACCCTGCTCGTGGACCTGACGGACGCGGCCGACGCGGTCGTCGCGGCACGCACCGTCGCCGGCGCCACCGGGACCACCAGCGTCGCGTGGTGCGGGGCGCCCGCGGCGATGGCGGCCGTCCGGACGGAGTTGCCGGACGCCGACGTCTGGCTCGCCTGGCAGTCGCTCGAGCCGCCGACGGCCACCGACCTGCTCGAACTGACGCCCTCGACGCTCAACCTGGACGTCGCGTTCCTCACCCCGCGCACCGTCACGGCCGCGCACGCGCTCGGGCTGCGCGTCGCCGTCTGGACCGTGGACGACGTCGAACCCGCGCTCTGGGCGGTACGCCTCGGTGTCGACTCGATCACGACGAACGACGTCGCCGGGGTCCAGGCCGCCCTCGCCGCCGCCGAACGGGACGGCTGGCCCGAGCGGGACCGCGAACCCACCGAGACCGAGGTCGCCTCGCGCGCCCAGGCCCTCGCCCACCGCATCGCCCACGAGGTGATCGCGTTCACCCGCGAGCACCCCGTCAGCGAGGTCACCACCAAGGCCGACCCGGCCGACCTCGTCACCGACGTGGACCGGCTCGTCGAACAGCACGTCCGCTCCCGGGTGCGGACGGTCTTCCCGACGCACGGCTTCACCGGTGAGGAGTACGGCGACGCACCGGGCGACCGGCACCGCTGGTACCTCGACCCCGTCGACGGCACGACGAACCTGGTCAACGGGGTGCCCTGGACGTCGATGTCGCTGTGCCTCACCCGCGGCGGGCGTCCGCTGGTCGGAGTGGTCGCCGACCCCTGGCGCGGCGAGGTGTTCGAGGCTCGACGCGGCCGCGGGGCCACCGTCCGCGACCGCGCACTGCGACTCGACGACGTCCCCCGGGCGCTCGCCGGAGCCGTCGTGGGGACCGAGCTCGACGGACACCGGCCGTGGCCCGGGTTCGGCACGTTCCTCGACGCCCTGGCCGATCGCTCGTGCACGCTGCGGGTCCAGGGGTCCGGCACGCTCACCATCGCGCAGGTCGCCGCCGGTCGGGGGATCGGCGGGTGCGTCTCCGCCTTCAACCCGATCGACCACGGTGCCGCGGTGCTGCTCGTGCACGAGGCCGGCGGGGTCGTGCTGACCCTCGACGGGCCGGTGCAGGACTTCCCACCGGTCGGCGCACCGTTCCTGGTCGCGCACCCGGGTGCGGCGGACGAGCTGTTCCAGGTGTGGACCGCGGCGGTCACCGGGGGCGGGTCGGCGTCCTGACGCGGGACGGGCCTCCCGGCCGGGAGGCCCACGGCGGCTTCTGAGCGCACGCACAGTCAGTCGCGGCCACCGGTGCCTACCGTGGGCGGCAGCGGGCACGGTGCCCGCGACGAAGGAGCACACCATGGGATTCCTCGACCGTCTGCTCGGCCGCGAGGAGCGTCCGGAGCAGCCACGCAACGGGACCGGTGGGGCACCGCAGCCGGGGTACCAGTACGGGCAGCAGTCGTACCAGCAGGCGCCGGCGGCACCGGCCGCGCCGTACGGTGCTCCTGTGCAGCCCGGCCAGCAGGCCGGGGCTGAGGACCAGCGCGCCGTCGAGCGGTACCGCTACCTGCTCCGGACCGCGCCGCCCGAGCGGATCGAGGAGGTGCACGCCGAGGCATTCGCCACCCTGACGCCCGAGCAGCGTCGGATGGTCTACGACGAGTTCACCCGCTCCGCCCCGGCCGGCGAGGCCCCGCGGGGCGACGACCCGCGGTCGCTCGCCCAGAGTGCGACCCGGTCCGAACTCCGGCAGCCCGGGTACATGGAGCGCTCGCTCGGTGGTCTCGGCGCCGGTGGCTTCGGCGGCGGTGGCATGGGCGGTGGCTTCGGTCCGCGGCAGGGGCCCGGGTTCGGGAGCATGCTCGGCGCCTCGCTGCTCGGCACCGTCGGCGGCTACGTGATCGGTTCCGCCCTGATGAGCGCCTTCCTGCCGGACCCCGGGTCGTTCGACGGTGGAACCGATGCGAGTGGTGCGGATGACGGTGGATCGGGGGACACTGGGAACGGATCCGGCGACGGCGGCGTGGCCGACGGTGGCGGGTACGACAACGCCTCGTGGGGCGACGGTGGTTCCGACTTCGGCGGCATGTCCGACGGCGGGTTCGACCAGGGCTCCAGCGACTTCGGCGGTGGCTTCGACGTCTGAGTGACGTCCGTCGCTCCTCGCCGACCCCGGTCGATCGGTGCACCTGTCCGGTCGACCCCCGAGGGACGCAGCCGGTCACGAAGGAGCGACATGGCCATCATCGAGGCCTCCGGCCTCACCAAGACGTACCGTTCGAAGTCGGGGCCCGTGCATGCACTGGCGGGTCTCGACCTCGCGGTGCCCGAGGGCACCGTCACCGCACTGCTCGGCCCGAACGGCGCCGGCAAGACCACGACCGTGAAGGTCCTCACCACCCTCGTCGAACCGGACTCCGGGTCCGCGACGGTCGCCGGCATGGACGTCGTCCGCGACCCGCAGGGCACCCGACGAGCGATCGGCGTCTCCGGGCAGTACGCCGCCGTCGACGAGAACCTCACCGGGTTCGAGAACCTCGAGATGATCGGTCGGCTGTACCACCTGGGTCGACGGGCCGCCCGAGACCGGGCGCGCGAACTCATCGACGTGTTCGGGCTCTCCGAGGCCGGCGACCGCCCCGTCAAGGGGTTCTCCGGCGGCATGCGGCGGCGCATCGACCTCGCCGGAGCGCTCGTCATGAACCCGCGCGTGCTGTTCCTCGACGAACCGACGACCGGCCTCGACCCACGGAGCCGCCTGGCACTCTGGGGCATCATCGAGGACCTCGTCGCCCGCGGGGCCACGGTGCTCCTCACGACGCAGTACCTCGAGGAGGCCGACCAGCTCGCCGACGACATCGCCGTCATCGACGACGGACGGGTCATCGCCGAGGGCACCTCCGACGAGCTCAAGGCGCAGGTCGGCGGCCACCGGGTCGTCGTCACCCTGGTCGACGCCGCCGACGGGGACACCGCCACCACCGTCCTCCGACGTCACGGCACCGGGGACGTCGAGACGAGCGGCGACGGACGCACCCGGGCGGTCGCCGTCGACGCCGGGCCCGCGGCACTGCAGCGGGTCCTCGCCGACCTCGGTGCGGCCGGCGTCGCGCTCCACGACGCCGGGATGCGTCGGCCGACGCTCGACGACGTGTTCCTCCGCCTCACCGGGCACGCCGCGACGGACGACGCGGGCGGGGACAACGGCGGCGGTGGACGCGGGGGTGGGGGCGGCGACGGGACGGGCGTGAGCGGTCCGTCGGGCGCGGGGCGGGCCTCCCGGCAGGAGCTGGTCCGATGACCGCCACCAGCACGACGACCGGCACCGACGGCGCACTCGGCCGGCAGCTGCCCGTCGTCGTCACCGCACCGCTCGCGGTCTGGTTCGAGGACGGCTGGACCGTCACGAAGCGGAACCTCGTCAAGATCAAGCGGTCGCCGGACCTGCTCGTCTTCGCCGTCCTGCAGCCGATCATGTTCGTCCTGCTGTTCAGCCAGGTCTACGGCGGTGCGATCAGCGTGCAGGGCACCGACTACACGCAGTTCCTGATGGCGGGGATCTTCGCGCAGACCGTCGTCTTCGGGGCCACGTTCTCCGGGTCGGCGATGGCGCAGGACCTCAAGGAAGGGCTCATCGACCGGTTCCGGACCCTGCCGATGTCGGCGTCGGCGGTCCTGGTCGGTCGGACGAACTCGGACCTCGTGCTCAACGGCATCTCGATGGTGATCATGATGGCCACCGGTCTCGCCGTCGGTTGGCGTGTCAACTCGTCACCGGTCGAGTTCGTCGGCGGGATCGCGCTGCTCCTGCTGTTCAGCTACGCGTTCAGCTGGGTGATGGCGCTGCTCGGCATGAGCGTCAAGACACCCGAGGTGATCAACAACGCCTCGTTCATGATCCTGTTCCCGCTGACGTTCATCTCGAACGCCTTCGTGCCCAGCGAGACCATGCCCCTCGTGCTCCGGGTGTTCGCGGAGTGGAACCCGGTGTCCTCGCTCGTGCAGGCCGCGCGGGAGCTGTTCGGCAACGCCGGGTCGGCGCCGGTGCCGGACATCTGGACCATGCAGCACCCGATCACCACCGTGCTGATCGGGATCGCGGTGATGCTCGCGGTGTTCGTGCCCTGGGCGGTGGACAAGTACACGCGGATCAGCAGCAAGTAGGAGCTGGTGCTGGTGCCGGCTGCTGGTGCTGGTGCTCGTGCTCGTGGTGCTGGGGTGGGCGGCTAGCGGTGCAGGATCGCGTCGCGCACCTTGCGGCGCAGGACCTTGCCGATCATCGACCGGGGCAGGTCCTCGACCACCACCACACGACGCGGCACCTTGTAGGCGGCCAGGTGGTCGCGGGACCACGCCCGGAGTGCCTCCGCGTCGAACGTCGCCGGGTCCGTCGGGATCACGGCGGCCACGACCTGCTCGTTGCCACTCTGCACGACGCCGACGACCGCGACCTCCTTGACGCTCGGGTGCTTGAGGAGCGTGTCCTCCACCTCGGACGGCGCCACGTTGAACCCACCCGTGATGATGAGCTCCTTGAGCCGGTCGACGATCCGTACGAAGCCGTCCGCGTCGATCGCCACGATGTCGCCGGTGCGGAACCAGCCGTCCGAGGTGAAGACCTCGTCGGTGGCCTCGGCCTTGCCCCAGTACCCGCCGAAGACCTGCGGGCCGCGGACCTGCAGTTCGCCGGACTCGTCCGTGCCCAGCACCCGCGACTCGTCGTCCGGGTCCACCACACGGCACTCGGTCGACGGCAGCGGCAGGCCGATCGCACCCAGACGTCGGGCGTCCGACACCGGGTTCGCCATCAGCACGGGGGAGCACTCGGACAGGCCGTAGCCCTCCACCAGGAAGCCGCCGGTCCGGGCCTCCCACGGCTCGATGACGTCCTGCGACAGCGGCATCGCACCCGAGATGCCGATGTCGATGCCCGCCAGCGACACCTTCGCCGAGTCGGCCGCGTGCTGCAGCCGGGCGTAGATCGGCGGCACCGCCGGCAGGAACGTCGGCGGACGCTTCTTGATGGCCTTGAGGACCAACGCGGGGTCGAACGCCGGGAACAGGACGAGCCTCCCGGCGATGCTCATCGCGAACGTGAGGCACAGCGTCAACCCGTACGCGTGGAACATCGGCAGCACCGCGTGCACGACGCTGCCGTCACCCGCGCTGATCTGCGGGATCCAGGCACGCGCCTGCGCGGCGTTCGCCAACAGGTTCCGGTGCGTCAGGACGGCGCCCTTCGGGGTGCCGGTCGTGCCCGAGGTGTACTGGATCAGGGCGACGTCGTCCGTCTCCGGGCGCGGGTGCCGCTTCGACAGCTTCCGGGTCGACACCAGGTCGTCCCAGCGGGTCGTGCCGGACACCGAGGTCGTCAGCTTCGCCCGCGACTCGCGGGCCTTCGCCACCGGCAGCGACAGCGCCAGACGGGTGGTCCGGGGCATCGCACGCGTGAGGTCCACCGACACGATCGCGCGGAGGGCGACGTCCGCCGGGAAGTCCTGCAGCGTCGCGACCGACTTGTCCCACGCGATCGCGACCGTCGCACCGTGGTCCTCGAACTGGTGGCGTAGCTCACGCGGCGTGTAGAGCGGGTTGTGCTCGACGACGATGCCGCCGAGGCGGAGGACCGCGTAGAACGCCACCACGTGCTGCGGGCAGTTCGGCAGCACCAGCGCCACCCGATCGCCCTTCGTCACGCCGAGCTTCCGCAGGCCGTTCGCCGCGCGGGCGATCTGGTCCTCGAGCTCGGCGTAGGTGGTCTCGCGCGTGAAGAACTCGAGCGCCACCGCCTTCGGGAAGCGCCGGGCGGACTGCTCGACCAGGTCCGGGAGGGACCCCGTCATCGGTTCGATGTCGTGCGGCACCCCTGACGCGTAGGAGGCAAGCCAGGGACGAGGCGTGTCGATGCTCACGTCGTCCAACCTAGCGGGCGGATCCGAGGGGTTGTCAGGCGGGGGTGTGTGGGGGTGGGGGGTGGAGGTGCTGGTGCTGGTGGCGGTGGGCGGGTGGTGCGTGCGTCGGGCGCGGTTTCCGGCGTGCGGCCGGGCGCGCTGTCAGGGGGCCGACGGACCATGAGGGCATGTCGTTCGTCACCGATGCGTTCCGCACCCGTCTCCAGGCCACCTTCACCGGGAGCACCCAGGGCAGCCCGGAGTGGGTGGACGCGCTCGAACAGGGCACCGACGCCGGCTTCTTCGGCCCCGGCTCCGCCACCTGGTCCGTGCACGGCGGCAACCAGACCATCGTCGCCGGCGTCCGTGCCCTCCTCGTCCAGGCCCTGCACCCCGGGGCGCTCGCCGGGGTCGCCGACCACTCGCGGTACAAGGAGGACCCGTTCGGACGCCTCGCGGGCACCATCCGCTGGATATACACCGTCACCCACGGCGACACCGCGACCGCGACCTCCGGCAGCGAGTGGGTGCTGCGGCTCCACGAACGTGTACGCGGCCAGTACGTCGACGGCCACGGCATCGGACGGCCCTACACCGCCAACGACCCCGACCTGGCGCGTTGGGTGCACCTCGCGTTCACGGACGCGTTCCTCCGCACCGCCCAGCGTTGGGGGGAGCCCATCCCCGGTGGCGCCGACGCCTACGTCCGCGAGTGGGCGATCGCCGGCCGCCTGATGCACGTGCACGACGCCCCGGAGACCGAGGCCGAGCTCCGCGCGCAGATGGACGGCTACCTCGACCGTGGCGAACTCGCGGTGACGCCCCGGACCCGGGAGGTCCTGCGCTTCATCAAGAACCCGCCCCTCGCCGCGATGCTCCGGCCCGGGTACCGCGCGCTCTACCAGGGCGCGGTGTCGACCCTCGACTCGAGGCACCGGGCGCTGCTCGGCATCCGGGCGCCGATGCTCGGCCCGATCGAGCTGCCCGTGGACCGCGCGACCGGGTTGGTCCTCGACGGCATCACCGGGGTGCTCGGCAGCCAGTCGGGCAGCGAGCGTGCGGCGTTGCGCCGGATCGCCCGGCTCGAGCGTGAGGCCGAGGCCGAGGCGCGCGCGGCGGGTGCGGCCGGCGCAGACGGCGTCGCAGACGGGGCGGGCGCGGCGGGCGCTGCCGACGCTGCTGAGCGGGGTCTCGGCGCGGCCTGAGCTGCGCGCTGCTGCGCTGCGCGCTGCTGCGCTGCGCTGCGCGCTGCTGCGCTGCGTGGTCGGGCGCCGCGCTGCGGGCGCCGTGTGCGCGCCGCTGCTGCGCTGCACCGCGCTGGCGCCCGCGGGACTGCCGTCCTCCCGCTCCGCCGGGCGCGAGCGGGCAAATTCGTCCCTGGTCTCCGTCCCCGTCCCCGCCCCCGGCATTCCGCCCGCTCAAGCCGCAGCCCAGCTCGGAGACGACCAACATCGCTCTGTCACCCCCGCCCGCTGCCGCGAGCGGGCGGATCTGGACGGTCCTCCGCCCGGGCACCGCGGTGTTCCGCCCGCTGAACCCTGATTGATCAGGAACGTCATCGCGCGAGGGTTCCGCCGACGCCACCGCCGGTGAGCGGGCGGAAAGGATCGAGTCCCGGCACGCTCAGCCTGGCATTCCGCCCGCTCGCCCCCGGGGCCCGCGGTGCGAGGGACGGCGGGGCCGATGAACGCTCCCCGCGCGGCTCTCGTCGGCGAGCGGGCGAATGCGGGCTCGGGTGCGTCGCTGGGTCACGTGATTCCGCCCGCTCGCCGCTCGTGGTGACCGGCAAGGGCGGGGCAGGGCGGGCGGGGCGGACGGGACGGGACGGGACGGACGGGAGGCGCGGTGCCAGCTGGCACCGCGCCTCCCGTCCGGATGGTGAGTCAGAAGCCGGACGGCACCCGCGGGGTGTACGCCTGCTCGAGTCGCGCGACCTCGTCGGACGTCAGCTCGATCGCCGTGGCAGCGACCGCGTCGTCGATGTGGTGCTCCTTCGTCGCGCCGATGATCGGCGCGGAGACGGCGGGCCTGCCGGCGACCCACGCGAGGGCGATCTGCGCCATGCTCGCGCCGCGCTCCTCCGCGACCTGCCCGACCGCCTCGACGATCGCGCGGTTCGCATCCTCGTCCTGGCGGTACAGCGTCTTGCCGAACTCGTCCGTGTCGGAACGGGAACCGGAGCCCTGCGCATCCCACGGGCGTGTGACCTTGCCGCGGGCGAGCGGGCTCCACGGGATCACGCCGACGCCGGTGTGGGCGCAGAAGGGGTGCATCTCGCGCTCTTCCTCCCGTTCGAGGAGGTTGTACTGGTCCTGCATCGCGACGAACTTCGTCCAGCCGTGCCGCTCGGCGACGTGCTGCATCTCCGCGAACTGCCACGCCCACATGCTGGAGGCGCCGATGTAGCGGGCCTTGCCGGACTTGACGACGTCGTGCAGGGCCTCCATCGTCTCCTCGACCGGGGTGAGCGGGTCGAAACGGTGGATCTGGTAGAGGTCGACGTAGTCGGTGACGAGGCGCGTCAGGGAGGCGTCGATCTCGTGCATGATCGCCGCGCGGGACAGCCCGGCGCCGTTCCGGCCCGGTCGCATGCGGTTGAAGACCTTCGTGAAGACCTGGACCTCCTCGCGCGGAGCGAGTTCCTTGAGGAGTTCGCCCGTGATCTCCTCACTGCTGCCCGCCGAGTAGACGTTCGCGGTGTCGAAGGTGGTGATGCCGGCGTCGAACGCCCGGCGGACGAAGGGGCGCGCCTCGTCGATGCCGACGCTCCAGGCGTGCGAGCCCATCGCCGGGTCGCCGTAGGACATCATGCCGAGGATGACGCTCGAGATCTCGAGGCCGGTGTTGCCGAGGCGGACTGTCGGGACGGTGGGGGTGTCGGACATGCGGGGTCCTTCCGTGGCGGGTGGTGCGGGGTGCGGGGTGCGGGCCTTCTCGACGGGTGCGTCAGAGGGCTTTCCTGCGGGGCGGGCGTGAGCGGGCGTTCCTGCGGGGTGTGTGAGCGGGTGTGTGGCGTGGGCGGGTGTGTGGGGTGCGTGAGTGGGTGTTTCTGCGGGGTGCGTCAGGCGGGGACCCGGGCATCTCGCCCGGTCACCGCGAGCAGCCGGACTTGCAGGGGAGCATCGTCGTCCACCTGCACTGGAGCCGCGTACAGCCCGGTCGCCGCGAGGGACTGGATCTGCGGCTCGAAGTGCGTCCACACCGCATCGACGAGCTCGTCCGGCAGGTGTTCGTCGCTGCCGGTCGCGCGGGCCAGGTCCCACGTGTGGATCGTGATGTCGCTCGTCTGCTCCGCGAGGTACTCGCCGGCCTGCACCACGTCCGTCGACAGGTGCACCGGCGTGTCCTTCGGAGCGCGCTGCCACGCTTCGATGGCGGCGCTGGAGTGCCGTTGCCACTCGGCGAGGAGGTCGTCCCCGATCGGATCGAGGTCGGCTGCGGCCTGTTCGTGGTCGCAGCCGGTGAGGAGCTTCGGGATCCAGCGCTGCTCGTCGACCACATGTGCGACGAGGTCGCGCGTGGTCCATTCGGAGTCCGGGGTCGGCGCGTCCCAGTCGGTCACCGCGGCGACACGGCGGCCGAACTCGGCCACGGCGAGGGTCTGCAACGTGATCCAGTCGGTGGACATCGGGGTGCTCCTGTTCGTCGGCGGGCGACGTCTCGACCTCAGTGTCGGACGTGCTCGTGTGCAGCGGTGATGCGTGCAACTCCGCGGCCAGGGGGCGGATTCCCTCGGGTGCGCCGGAGCGTTCCTCACGGTACCGCTCGGCGTGACGGGAGGCGCTGGTGACGGGGCGCGCAGAGGTCCAGCCCCGAGGTGGCCCGGTCGCGGGATGCGTGGGCCCGGCGTTGTGGGTGAGCGGGCGAGATACCGCGGAGACGGGGACGATCGCCCTGGTGTTCCGCCCGCTCGTCGGGCCGGGGCATCGCGAGGTTGGTGGTGGGCGGGTGGCCGGGTGACCCGGCCGGAGGTCGGCGGGCGGGAGGTCGGGTGGGTGCGCGGCCGGGTGGGCGGTGGGCGAGTGAGCGACATACCGCGGGGACGGTTGCGATCACCCTGGTGTTCCGCCCGCTCGGCTCTGCGAGAGCCAGCGCGCGCGAGGGAGCGGCGGACGCTCGGGACACGGTGCACGACTCCTGAGTGGCGGCCGCGGGTCCTGGTCGGGTCAGTGCTGCCCGGACAGCACGAAGCCCCGACGCTGAGGGCGCCGGGGCTTCGTGCGGGGGAGAGGTCAGGCCGCCTGGAGGACGAACTGGACGTCGAGGTTGATCGTGACGTCGTTGCCGAGGGTGAAGCCACCGGCCTCGAGGGCCGCGTTCCAGTTCACGCCGAACTCGGTGCGGTCGATCTTGGTGGTGGCCTCGGCGCCGAGCTTGGTCTGGCCGTAGCCGTCGGTGGTGACGCCACCGAACTCGGTCTTCAGGGTGACGGGCTTGGTGACGCCGCGGAGCGAGAGCTCGCCGTCGATCAGCATGTCGTCGCCGTCCTCGCGGATGCCGGTCGAACGGAAGACCATGTGCGGGTGCTCTTCGGTGAGGAAGAAGTCACCGGTGGCGAGGTGCTGGTCGCGCTGGGCCTGGTTGGTGTTGATGCTGGAGACGTCGATGGATGCCTCGAGCTTGGTGTCGAGGGGGTTCTCGGCGGTCACGAGGGTCGCGTCGAACTGCTCGAACTTGCCCTTGACCTTGCTGATCGCGAGGTGGCGGACCGAGAAGCTGACCTCGGAGTGGGTCGGGTCGAGCTTCCAGGTGCCGGTGACGTAGCCGGGGATGGCGGAGGCGTTGAGAGCCATGGTGTGTCCTTCTTCGAGCGATGAGTCATGGGGCGGGCGCGGCATTGCATGCGCCTGCATCGAACCTGATCGTAGCCCATTCTGCATCGCTTTGGTTGAAGCGTCAACCATTGTTCACTGAAGCGTCGCTCATGGAAGGTGTGGACCCGCTCTTCCGACGGCGAGCAGGCGGTGGATCCTGGCGACGAAACGGTCGACAGCAGGCCCGACGTCGTCCGCTGTCGCTCGCACCAACCACCAGTCGCCGTCCTTGAGCAGTTCACCCCGAGTCAGGTCCTTGCGGAACGTCGCTGGGTCGGACCGGTGCAGATCGCTCTCGTACTCGATCGCGACGCGAGCGTCCGGGTACGCGAGGTCGACGCATGCCACCCACCGCCCTTCCACCACGACGTCGTGGTTCAACGCAGGTTGTGGAAGCCCCGCCCGGGTCAGAACGATGCGGGTCCGTGTCTCACCGGGGGAGCGGGAGCCCGTCCGGATCTCAGCGATCGCTGCGCGGAGCTTCACGACGCCGCGGCACCCTCGACGTCGGCGCACCGCTGCTACGAGCTCAGGCAGCGTCACCCATCCGAGCCATCCCACGAGGGCGTCTCCGGCGACGATGAGTTCGTCCAGCGACAGCGACGAGGCAAGCGCCGTGAAGGTGTCGGCAGGATGTGTCAACGGCACACCCCGGCTGTGGACGACGCGGACGGATCCGGCGCGTGCACGGTGGCCGATCGACCCGCGGACCCTGAGCGCCTGGTCCGTCCCGATCGTCGTCACATGGAGGCGTGGGTCCCGCTCGAGGCGACGAGGCAGCGGGACACCGAGCAGCATCGCGGCCGTGGTGTGGCTGAAGACCTGATCGCCGCGCAGCCTCGGAGCGAGTGCCCGGGCGAGTTCGTCCGGCGTCCGTGGCTGGGTCGCGCATCGGATGCCGTGGAAGGGCCGGCGGAGGTCTCGGGCGTCGAGTCGGCCGCGTGGCACACCCATGTGGAGCGCGCGTCGCACACGGAACGGCGTCCGGCGCAGGGCCGGTGGAAGCGGGGTCTTCGGAGACATGCCGTCCATGCTGGAACCGCACCAGTACGGCGGGGGCGGGACGGGCCTCCAGTGTGGATGCATATTGAGGGCGGCCAGATGTGCAGGAAAGGCCGCTGTATGCGAGCGGGCGGAATCGTGGGCGAGCAGGCCTGATCGAGTCCGCTTTCCGCCCACTCGGCGGATGTGTGGTCAGGAGGAGTGCGGTTCGCCCGATCGCTGTCTGGTCGGGCCGGTGGCCCGCGGCGGTCTGTCGGCGGTCGGCAACGGGGCGTACGCGGGCGACGGGGCGAGCGGGCGAGAACGTCGTCGTTGCGGCTGGTTCGCCCTGGCATCTCGCCCGCTCGCCGGGTTGGGCTCGCCCGCTCGCCGGCCCGAGCGTCCCGACCCGAGCGGCCCTGCCGCGGAACCACACGGCGCAGGCACCACTGTCGGCTGTCCACAGGTACTGCGACGGCCTCCCGCGTGCGCGCTCACTCCAGTAGCGTCGGGACCATGGAATTCAGGTACCTCGGCAACTCCGGTCTCAAGATCTCGGAGATCACCTACGGCAACTGGTTGACGCACGGCTCGCAGGTCGAGAACGACGTCGCCACCCAGTGCGTGCGGGCCGCGCTCGACGCCGGCATCACGACGTTCGACACCGCGGACACCTACGCGAACACGGCAGCCGAGACGGTCCTCGGCGAAGCACTCAAGGGCGAGCGCCGTCAGTCCCTCGAGGTCTTCACGAAGGTCTACTGGCCGACCGGCCCGATGGGGCACAACGACGTCGGCCTCAGCCGCAAGCACATCATGGAGTCGATCAACGGCTCGCTCGAGCGTCTGCAGACCGACTACGTCGACCTCTACCAGGCACACCGCTTCGACTACGAGACCCCGCTCGAAGAGACCATGCAGGCCTTCGCGGACGTCGTCCGCCAGGGCAAGGCGCTCTACATCGGCGTCAGCGAGTGGTCCGCCGAGCAGATCCGTGCCGGCGCCGCCCTCGCGAAGGAGCTCGGCTTCCAGCTCATCTCGAACCAGCCGCAGTACTCGATGCTGTGGCGCGTCATCGAGGGAGAGGTCGTCCCCGCCTCGAAGCAGCTCGGCCTGTCGCAGATCGTCTGGTCGCCGATCGCCCAGGGCGTCCTCACCGGCAAGTACAAGCCGGGACAGCCGCTCCCCGAGGGGTCGCGCGCCACGGACGAGAAGGGCGGCGCGGACATGATCAAGCGGTTCATGCGCGACGAGGTCCTCGAGGCCGTCCAGCGTCTCCAGCCCGTCGCCGACGAGTCCGGGCTCACGCTCGCGCAGCTCGCCATCGCCTGGACCCTGCAGAACGAGAACGTCGCGTCGGCCATCGTCGGTGCTTCGCGTCCGTCGCAGGTCACCGACAACGTGAAGGCAGCGGGCGTCACGCTCGACGCCGACACGATGGCGCGCATCGACGAGGCGCTCGGGGACATCCCGGAGCGCGACGCGTCGAAGAACGTGTCGCCGGCCAAGCGTCCCGCCTGAGCGGAACCCACCGCCTGACGGACGGGAGGCCCGGTACCAGCTGGTACCGGGCCTCCCGTCCGTCAGGCGGTTGCGCAGGTCAGCGCACCACCACGAGCCCGCGGCCGGCGAAGCGGACGCCGTCGGTGTCGAAGTCGGCATCCCCGAAGCTGAACAGCACCTCGCCGGTGGCGCCGACGAGCGGGACCTCCGCCGGGTCGTCAGACAGGTTCACGACGACGTGCACCGGTGCTGCCGTCGGGCCGAGCAGACCGCGGGTCAGCACGAGCCACCGCTCGTCCTCGCTGAAACGGACCGCGTTCGCCTCGTACCGGTGGTCCACGAAGGCCTCGTCGGTCCGCCGGAGGGCAACGAGAACCCGGTACGCGTTGAGGATCCGGGCGCCACGCTCGGAGTCGACGTCGGACCAGTCGAGCTTCGAATTGGTGAACGTCGTCGGGTCCTGCGGGTCCGGCACGGTCGACTCGTCCCAGCCGTGTTCGGCGAACTCCTTGATCCGACCCTCGGCGGTGACCTTGCCGAGCTCCGGCTCCGGGTGCGAGGTGAAGAACTGCCACGGGGTAGTGGCGGCGAACTCCTCGCCCATGAAGAGCATCGGCGTGAACGGGCTGAGCAGGGTGAGCGCCGCGGCGATGACCAGGCCCTCGTCGGACACGGTCGCCGCCAGGCGGTCGCCGGCGGCGCGGTTGCCGATCTGGTCGTGGTTCTGGTTCGCCACGACGAGAGCGGTCGTCGGCGAGGTGCCGCGGTCGATCGGACGGCCGTGACGCTTGCCACGGAACGACGACCAGGTGCCGTCGTGGAAGAAGCCCTGGTCGAGGACCTTGGCCAGCGCGGTCAGCGGTGCGAAGTCGGCGTAGTAGCCGTTCGTCTCGCCGGTGACCGCGACGTGCACGGCGTGGTGGAAGTCGTCCGACCACTGACCGGCCAGCCCGTAGCCGGCGGCTTCACGCGGCCGGAACATGACCGGGTCGTTGAGGTCGGACTCGGCGATCAGGGACAGCGGCTTGCCGGTGAAGGACGAGAACGCGTCGGTCTCGCTGGCCATCTCCGCCAGGATGTGCGGGCGGGTCGTGTCGCGGATGGCGTGCACGGCGTCGAGTCGCAGTCCGTCGACGTGGTGGTCGCGGAACCACATCCGGACGTTGTCCAGCACGTAGCGGCGGACCTCGGGCTCCTCGACGTTGACCGAGTCGCCCCACGTGTTGGCCAGACCCTGCACCAGGTACGGACCGTAGAGCGGCAGGTAGTTGCCGCTGGGGCCGAGGTGGTTGTAGACGACGTCCTGGATGACACCGAGGCCGAGCGCGTGCGCGCGGTCGACGAAGCGGTCGTAGGCGTCGGGGCCGCCGTAGGGCGCGTGCACCGCGTACCACGCGACACCGTCGTAGCCCCAGTTCCACTCGCCGTTGACACCGTTGACCGGCAGGAGTTCGACGAACTCGACGCCGAGCTCGACCAGGTGCTCGAGCTTGGCGGCCGCGGCGTCCAGGGTGCCCTCGGGGGTGTATGTGCCGATGTGCATCTCGTAGATGACGCCGCCGCGGGCCGGACGACCGGTCCAGGCATCGTCGGTCCAGCGGAAGCGCTCCGGGTCCACGACCTCGGACGGGCCGTGCACGCCCTCGGGCTGGAAGCGGCTGCGCGGGTCGGGTCGGACGGCGTCGTCCCCGTCGACGCGGAAGCCGTAGCGCGCTCCGACGACGGGCAGGACGTCGTCCGTCGTCCACCAGCCGTCGTCCCCGCGTGTGAGCGGGTGCTCGGTGCCGTCGACGACGAGTCGGACGTTCTCGGGTTCGGGGGCCCAGACGCCGTAGCGGTCGGGACTGGTCATGCGTGACCCTCCAGGATCTCGACCTCGGCCTGGGCGTCGGTCTCGGTGTCTTCAGTGCTGGTGCTGGTGCTGGTGCTGCTCGTGGTGCTGGTGCCCGATGCCGTGCCCTCCGCCGCGTCGTGTCCGGCTCCGTCGACGACGTCGGCCGGAACGAGCAGTGCAACGGGGAAGTCGGTGAGGACCTCGTCGAGCAGGAGGTCCCGGTCAGCCGGGAAGCGCCTCCCGGTCAGCAGGTCCACGCGCTCCACCGGAACGACGTGCAGGAGCGTGTCCGCCCAGCCGCCGACCGCGTCGAGGCCGACGGGCAGCCGCGTGGCGACCGTCACGGATCCGCCGCGGTCGAAGGCGACCACGTGGTCCGCGGCCGGACCGGTCGCGTCGAGCGGGACGTACCGCGTGAACAGCTCCGGGTGGTCCCGACGGAGGCGGAGCGCGCGGCTCGTGACGAGTGTCTTCGCGGCGGCACCGAGGTCGATGCCGGGCAGGGTGTCCGGGCCGTCGTCGTCGGCGCCGTCGAGCGAGGCGAGGACGTGTCGGCGTTCGGTGTAGTCCACGGGTCGACGGTTGTCCGGGTCGACGAGTGAACGGTCCCACGCCTCGGTGCCCTGGTAGACGTCCGGGACTCCGGGAGCGGTGAGCTGCAGGATCTTCGCGCCGAGGCCGTTCGACCAACCGGCAGCGTCGATCCGCTCGTCCAGCGCATCGAGTTCGGCGACCACGGCGGGGTCGTCGAACGCGGCGTCGACGAGGGCGTGCATCTGCTGCTCGAAGGACTCGTTCGGCTCGGTCCACGTCGTGCTGTCACCGGCTTCACGTGACGCCTTCTCGGCGTAGGCGTGCAGGCGCTCGCGGGAGGCGGGACGCGCTCCGACGATCGCCTGCCAGAGCAGGTTCGCGAAGACGCCGTCCTCGAGCGGGGCCAGTGCGTTCAGCCGGTCGAAGGCCGCCGTCCACTCCTCGCCGAGTTCGGCGAGGACGGCGATGCGGGCACGGGTGTCCTCGCTGCGCTTCGTGTCGTGCGTCGTCAGCGTCGTCATGGCGTGCGGCCAGCTGGCGAGTCGCTCGCGCTGGGCGGCGTGGAACTCGTCGAGGGTGACCGAGAACACGCTCGGGTCGCCGCCGACCTCGCTCAGCGACGACAGACGGGAGGTCCGGTAGAACGCGGTGTCCTCGACACCCTTCGCCATCACCATGCCGCTGGTCTGCTGCAGGCGGATGGCGGCCGCGTTGTCCGCGTCGGAGAGCGCCGGCGCGATCCGGTCGATGACGTCGGCCAGGTCGGGGCGGGACTCCGCCGCGACCTCGAGTGCGTCGACGAGGTGGTGGATGCCCTCCGGCAGGTAGGTCCGGTACACCTCGAAGCTCGCCACGATCTCCGCCACGGCGTCGACGATCCGGTCCTCGGACACCGGGGCGCCGTCGGCCTGGACGGTCGGATCGACGACCAGGAGGCGCGCCAGCCGTCGGACTTCACTGTTCAGGATGCCGTCGGCGATACCACGACGGGTCCCGTGGGTGAGGTCCTGCCAGGCGACGTGTCCGCCGCGGAGCCGGTCCTCCAGGGCTGTGAGGGGTCCTTCGCCGACGGGGTCGACGAACACCCGGTCGATGAACCCGAGCGCGTCGTAGCCGGTGGTGCCGTCCACCGGCCAGGACGACGGCAGCAGCTCACCGGGCTCGAGGATCTTCTCGACCAGGGTGTAGGCGCCGCCGGTCAGGTCGGCGAGGTCGTCGAGGTAGCCGGCCGGGTCGTAGAGCCCGTCCGGGTGGTCGATGCGCAGGCCGTCCACGAGACCGTCGCGGAACCAGGATCCGATGACGCTGTGCGAGGCGGCGAACACCTCGGGCTCCTCGACGCGGATCGCGGCGAGGGTGTTCACCGCGAAGAAGCGGCGGTAGTTCAGCTCCGAGTCGGCACGCTTCCAGTGCACGAACTCGTAGTGCTGTCGGGCGTGCACGGTCTCGACGTCGTCGCCGTCGTGCACGGTGCCGGGCGCGGTCGGGTACTCCGTCTCACCGACGAGCAGACGCGGGGGCTTGCCGTCCGGAGTGCCCGGGTCGAGGGTGACGGCGTCGAGCAGCCGGTCGTCGAGCACCGGGATGCGCAAGCGGCCGTCGCCTGCGGCCCAGTCGATGTCGAACGCCCAGGCCACGGGCGACTCCTGGCCCTGCTCGAGGAGCGACCACCACCACGGGTTCACCGCCGGGGTCGCGACGCCCACGTGGTTCGGGACGACGTCGACGAGGACACCGAGCCCGGCCGCGTGTGCTGCCTCGGCGAGGGCTCGGAGTGCGTCGTCACCGCCACGCTCGGTGTCGACGTGGGTGTGGTCGACGACGTCGTACCCGTGACCGGAGCCGGGCTCCGCCTGCAGCACGGGCGACAGGTACAGCCAGTCGGCTCCGAGGTCACGGACGTAGTCGACGACGTCCTGTGCGGCGCTCAGGTCGAAGTCGGCGGTGACCTGCAGACGGTACGTCGAGGTCGGGTTCCGGCGGGTCATGCGGCACTCCCAGGGGTGTCAGAGTCGGGCGTCCCGGGGTCGGACGTCTCGGGTGCGGTGGTTCCGGTCGTCGCGGTGGCGCTGTCGGGACCGGTGGTGCTGGCGGGGCTCGTCGTGTCCGGGAGGCTCGTCGTGCTCGGGACACCGGAGGCTCCGGGGGTCCCGGCCGCGCTCGGGGTCGCCGAGGCGGCGGGGTTCGCCGGAGTCGCCGCCGGGTGGTCCGGGTCGGATTGCTCGGCCGCGTCGGAGGACGGGTCGGCGGCGGTGTGCGCCGTGGTGTCGACGGGCGTCCGCTGGATCTCGTGCTCGGGCTCTGCTCGGAGGACGATCATCGAGCGGGCCGGGACGTCGAGGGCGTCCCCGGCTTCGAGGACCTCCTCACGCGCTCCGGGTTCGGCCGTGTCGATGCGGACCGTCCACCCGGGGGAGTACTCCTCGGGCGGCAGCGTGAACGTCACGACGCCGTCGTGGGCGTTGAAGTACGTCAGGAAGGCCACGTCGGTGACGCGCTCGCCGCGGGCGTCGCGTCCGCGGATGCCCTCGCCGTTCAGGTACATGCCGACGCTCTTGCCGAAGCCGGAGTCCCATTCTTCCGGCTGCATCGCGTCACCGGCCGGCGTCAGCCACACCACGTCGGGCAGCGGCTCGCCCTCGCCGCGGCGGACCGGGCGTCCGTTGAAGTACCGGGTCCGTCGGAACGTCGGGTGGTCGTGGCGGAGCTTCACGACGTCGGCGGTGAACTGGATGAGTTCGTCGTCGGCGGTCGCCCAGTCGATCCAGCTCAGCTCGGAGTCCTGCGCGTAGACGTTGTTGTTGCCCTGCTGCGTGCGACCGAGTTCGTCACCGTGGGCGATCATCGGCACGCCCTGGCTGAGCAGCAGCGTGGCGATGAAGTTCCGGCGGCGCTGCAGCCGGAGGGCGTTGACCTCGGCGTCGTCCGTGGGGCCTTCGGCACCCGAGTTCCACGAGCGGTTGTGGCTCTCGCCGTCGTTGTTGTCCTCACCGTTGGCGTCGTTGTGCTTCTCGTTGTAGGCGACCAGGTCGTACAGCGTGAAGCCGTCGTGGGCGGTGATGAAGTTGATGCTCGCCTTGGGCGTGCGGCCGTCGTGCTCGTACAGGTCGGCGGACCCGGAGATGCGTGACGCGAACTCACCGAGGGTCGAGGGCTCGCCCCGCCAGAAGTCGCGGACGGTGTCGCGGTACTTGCCGTTCCACTCGGACCACTGCGGCGGGAAGTTGCCGACCTGGTAGCCGCCGGGGCCGACGTCCCACGGCTCGGCGATGAGCTTCACCTGCGAGACGATCGGGTCCTGCTGGACCAGTTCGAAGAAGGCGGAGAGCCGGTCGACCTCGTAGAACTCCCGGGCGAGGGCGGCGGCCAGGTCGAAGCGGAAGCCGTCGACGTGCATCTCGGTCACCCAGTAGCGGAGCGAGTCCATGATGAGCTGCAGCGAGTGCGGGTGCCCGACGTTGAGCGAGTTGCCGGTCCCCGTCACGTCCATGTAGTACCGCTTGTCGTCGTCCATCAGCCGGTAGTAGGCGGCGTTGTCGAGGCCGCGGAAGGACAGCGTGGGACCGAGGTGGTTGCCCTCGGCGGTGTGGTTGTAGACGACGTCGATGACGACCTCGATGCCGGCGCGGTGCAGCTCCCGCACCATCGTCTTGAACTCCTGCACCTGCTGCCCGCCGTCGCCCGAGGACGAGTAGTGCGAGTGCGGCGCGAAGAACCCGATGGTGTTGTAGCCCCAGTAGTTCGACAGCCCCTTGTCCTGCAGCGTCGAGTCGTTCACGAACTGGTGCACCGGCATCAGCTCGAGCGTCGTCACGCCCAGACGCTGGAGGTGCTCGATGACCGCCGGGTGCGAGACGCCGGCGTAGGTGCCGCGCTGGTCCTCCGGCACGTCCGGGTGCGTCTCGGTGAGGCCCTTGACGTGTGCCTCGTAGATGACGGTCTCGCCGTAGGGGATCCGGGGAGCCCGGTCACCCTGCCAGTCGAAGAACGGGTTGATCACCACGCCCTTCACCATGTGTGCGGCCGAGTCCTCGTCGTTCGTGGAGTCCGGGTCGCCGAACGTGTACGAGAAGAGCGACTGGTCCCAGTCGATGTCGCCGCTCGTCGCCTTGGCGTACGGGTCGAGCAGGAGCTTCGCCGGGTTCGACCGGACGCCGTTCGCCGGGTCGTACGGCGCGTGGACGCGGAAGCCGTACTCCTGCCCGGGGCCGACGGTCGGGAGGTAAGCGTGCCAGACGTGCGCGTCGACCTCGACGAGGCGGACGCGCTCTTCGGTCCCGTCGGCATCGAACAGGCAGAGCTCGACCCCTTCGGCGACCTCGCTGAACACGGCGAAGTTCGTGCCGCTGCCGTCGTAGGTCGCGCCGAGCGGGTAGGGGTTGCCGGGCCAGGTGTGCAAACGTGCCTCCAGGAGAGATGAACTGGGCCAACGTATCGGCGCACCCCTGTGATGTCCGCCGTTCAGGGGCGCACTGTGGAGCGTTCCCACTCTCCACAGCCCCTCGTCGGACAGGTCGGCTCCTCCCTCCACAGGCTGGACGACGAGCGGGTCCCTCCACAGTTCGTCCCCGCCCGTCCGTCAGCCAGTGCTGGCGGAGTAGCGTCGCCGCCATGACCAACATCGTCACGCAGATCGCAGACAAGGTGCGGCCCGTCGGCGTCGCCTCGAACTACGGCGACCCGGTGGAGGTCGGCGACAGCACGCTGATCCCCGTCTCCGTCAACTGGTACGGCTTCGGTGGGGGCTCCGACTCCGACGAAGACGGTGCTGGCGGTGGCGGCGGCGGGGCCGTCTCGCTCCCGGTCGGCGCCTACGTGCGCCGTCCCGGCCAGGACCTCGCGTTCGAGCCGAACGTCATCTCGCTCCTGACGGTCAGCATCCCGGTCATCTGGGTCGCCGGCAAGGTGCTCGTCAAGCTCATCCGCGCGCTCAAGAAGTGACCGCCTGACGGGCAGGTGGGGGCGGGGGGGGCGGGGAGCCCGCGCCGGGCGGGCGGGGGGGGGGGGGGAGGGTGAGCACCCGGGCCGCCCCGCGCGGCGGGGGG
>NZ_JARUXD010000035.1:0-35853 GCF_030433875.1 Curtobacterium sp. PsM8
AGTGCGCGCGGCGCGCCGGACGGGAGGCCCGGGTCGGGCCCGGCACGCGCCTCCCGTCCGGCCGGGGGCGCAGGCCGACGCCGACGCGCCCGGCCGCGGCACGCCGACTGGTCACGAATCGTCGTTCTCGGCCCGCCGGAACGACGGTCTGTGACCGCTCGGAGGAGCACTTGCGGGGTGTCGTGACCGGTGGGGGGTGGTGTGCCGGCGCGCGCCTCCCGCCCGTCCGGACGCGGGCGCACCCGCAGACGCAGACGCAGGCGCAGGCGCAGACGCAGGCGCGCCCGGCTGCAGCCCGCCGACTGGCCACGAATCGTCCCTTCGGGCACGCCAGAACGACGGTTCGTGACCGCTCGGCGGAGTGCGCGCGGCGCGCCGGACGGGAGGCCCGGGGCGGGCCCGGCGCGCGCCTCCCGGCCGGCAGGCGGCCGTCAGGCGACCGCGGACGCCGTTCCGGCAGCCTCGGCGGGCGCCTCGTAGCTCGCACGCACCAGGATCGGACGGTGGTCGGAGATGCCCGCGGGCAGGGTCTCGACACCGGCGATGTGCAGCCCGACGCTCGTGGCGAAGTCGAAGTGCCCGGTGAACTTGCGGTACCGCAGGTACGTCGGCTGGTCCGAGAGGGACAGCGCGAAACCGGACTCCTCGATCTTCCGGCGCAGGTTCGTCTGGAACCACGGGTAGTTGAAGTCGCCGACCATGATCGCCGGGGCCTCGCTCGACAGGTCCCGGACGAAGTCGTGCGCGGCCTCGATCTGCTTGCGGCGCAGGGAGTTCGTGGCGGTCAGGGGTGAGGCGTGGAACGAGGCGACGATGACCTCGGCCTCGGCTTCCTTGTCGTAGAGGTGCATGGCGATGAGTCGCTCGTGCGCGGGAGACAGGACCCGGTCGTGCAGGGACTTCTGCAACGAGTGGATGCCGAAGTCCTGCACGTCGAAGCGGTCGTCACGCTTGTAGATCGCGAGGCCGAGACGGTTCGCCTGGGTCGAGGCGGCGAGGGTCAGGCCGCCGACGGAGGTGGCGAGGTCGGTGCTGTCGCACTCCTGCACGCAGAGCACGTCGGCCTGCGAAGCCTCGGCCAGGGCGGCGAGCTCGCTGTTCGCGGTGTGCTCGCGGAGGTTGTAGCTCACGACACGCAAGGACCTCTGCCCGACTGCGGTGGTCGGTTCGGTCGATCCCTGCTCGTGTGGCGCCGCCATGCTGCCTTCCGTCCTGGGCCCTGAACGGCCCGCTCTCCTGCCGCGGTCACGGTACTCGGGGATGGCAGCAGGTTGCTGAGACTGTAGCGCGCTGCGCATCCCGGACACGTGACCTGCGGGTGCACGATCGGTGACGAGCCGTGGCCCTCGATCAGCGCGGCGACGCGCCGCTCGACGCCGGTGCCGCCGCGGCCGGCGCACGTCGCGCCGGACGGACGGTCTCCCCCGCGGTCCGGCTCATCAGGAGCCCTTCGACGCAGGCGACGACGAGCAGCACCGCGATGACGACGAACGCCACGGCGTAGGGACCCGAGCCCGCGAGCCCCTGCCCGCCGACTCCTGCGGCGGCCCGCAGCACGACGGCCGCGACGGCGACGCCGAACCCGGCGGCGGTCTGCTGCAGCGTCGAGGACAGCGTGTTCGCCGCGGTCATGTCAGGCTGCTCGACGTCGGCGAACGCGATGGTGTTGTACGCGGTGAACCCGACCGACCGTGCGGCTCCGCTGACGACGAGGAGCACGACGAGCAACCAGAACGGGGTCGACGGCGTGAGGAACACCATCGCCACGACGGACAGCGCGGCGACGGCCGAGGACACCACGATCACCGGGCGGTACCCCCACCAGCGGAGGAACGGCGTCGTCGCGGGCTTGATGCCGAGGTTGCCGACGAAGACCCAGAGCACGGCGGACCCGGCCTCGAGCGCGGTCCACCCCCAGGCGTCCTGGAACAGCAGCGGCAGCACGAACGGCACCGCAGAGACGGCCAGACGGAACAGGCTGCCGCCCGCGTGGGACACCCGGAACGTCTCGAGCCGGAACGCCCCGAGCCCCATGATCGGGTGCCGGGCCCGGAGGAAGTGGCGGATCGCGAGCCAGGTGCAGAGCGCCCCGACGACGCCTGCCAGCACGGCCGGCACGACCGGCACGGTGTCGAGTGCGAGCAGCGAGGCCATCACCACGAGGGCGCCGAGCCCGAAGCACGCCAGCAGCGACCCGAGCCAGTCGAACGGCACCCGCTCCGGAGCCCGCTCCTGCGGCACGAGCAGGAGCGCCGCGACGAGGGCGATCACCCCGAGCGGGATGTTGACGAGGAAGATCCAGTGCCACGACAGCGTGTCGACCAGGACGCCGCCGAGGAACGGAGCGATGACGGGGGCGGCGAGCGCCGGCCAGGTGAGGATCGCGATGGCCGTGACGAGCTGGTCGCGACCGGCGCTGCGGAGGACCACGAGCCTCCCGACCGGCACCATCAGCGCACCGCCGAGGCCCTGCAGGATCCGCCACAGCGTCAGCTCCACGAGACCGGAGGACGCGGCGCAGAGCGCGGACGCGATCGTGAACAGCGCGATCGCGCCGACGAAGACGGTGCGGGAGCCGACCCGGTCGGTGATCCAGCCGCTGACCGGGATGAACACGGCGAGCGTGACGAGGTACGCGGTGATCGCGACACCGACGGCCGCGGAGTCGACCCCCAGGTCCCGGCCCATCGCGGGCGCCGCGGTGGCCAGGATCGTGCCGTCCAGGAGCTCCATGAAGTAGGTGCCGGCCACGAGCACGGCGACCGCCGTGCTGCTCGTCCGTCGTGCCGTCGTCGTCGTCATCGCCTTGGATGCTAGCCCGGCTCACGTCCTGGCCGACGCAGTCCCGTCGCCGACGTGGACCGGACAGCCGGGAGGCCCGGATCACCTCCCCGGGGCGCCACGACGCGGCACGTCCCCTTTCTCCAGGGATCGCCGACTACCGTGGGGCCGTGCAGTCTGTCGTACCCGACCTCCGCGGACCGCGCGCGTGAGCCGCCTGGACAGTGTCCTGACAGGCTCGGTCGCCGCGGGCCGTCGCCGCGTGGTCGACACGGTCGTCAGCATGCCGGCGTGGGCCGCGGTCCTGCTCCTGTGGACCGTCGGGCGCTTCGTGTCCACGATGTGGCTGATGGCCGCCTACCCGCTGATGGCGCGCGTCCAGCCCGCCAACGCACTATGGGGCAACGACCAGGGGTTCACGGCGTTCCTGACGTCGTGGGACGGCCAGTACTACGAGGCGATCTCGCTGCACGGGTACCCCTCGGTGCTGCCGCTCGACGCCACCGGACACGTCGCCCAGAACGCGTGGGCGTTCCTGCCGGCGTTCCCCTTCACGATCCGTCTGCTGACGGTCTCCACAGGTCTGCCGTTCACGATCGGCGGGCCGGCCGTCGCCGTCATCGCCGGGCTCATCGCGACGTTCCTGCTGCACCGACTCGTCCAGGAGCACGCCGGCAACACGGCAGCGCTCTGGGCGGTCTTCTTCTTCACGTGCGGTCCGCTGTCGTTCCTGCTGCAGGTCGGGTACGCCGAGACCGCGTTCCTGGCGCTGACGTTCGGCGCGCTGCTCGCGATGGAACGGCGACGGTACGGGCTGCTCACCGCGCTCGGGGTCGTCGCCGCGTTCACCCGGCCGGGCGCGCTCGCGATCCCGCTGACCCTGGGCGTCATCGCCCTCGTGCGCTACGTCGGTGCCCGCCGTTCGGGTGTCCGGACCCTCGACGAGTTCCCGGTCCTGGAGCGCGTCAAGGTCGTCGCCGCCGGACTCGTGATGGCCGCCGCCGGAGCCGCGTGGCCGGTGATCGCGGGCTGGGCGACCGGTCGACCCGACGCCTACCTGGCGACCGAGATGTCCTGGTGGGTGAACTTCATCGGCCGGGTGCACTTCGTCCCGCTGTCGCCGTGGTTCCTGACCACCGCCAAGTGGCTCGGCGTCGGCGGCGTGCTCATGGTCGTGGTGCTGCTCGTGCTCTACCCGATGTGGTTGGCACGCCGGTCGACCCGGAAGCTCGGGACGACGACGATCGTGTTCGCCGCCGGGTACGCGCTCTACGTGTTCGCGGTGTCGCTGCCGATGGCGTCGACCCCGCGTCTGCTCATGCCGTTGGCGCCGCTGATGGGCTCGCCGGGGATCGTGGCGAAGCCCGCGATGCGGTGGACCCTGGTCACCGGGGCGCTGGTGCTGCAGCCGGTGTTCGTCGCGGTCCTCTGGCTGCTCGGACCGCCCTGACGACCTGACGCTCGGCTGACCCGGCGTCTCGCCTCATGGTGGCGGCGGGGGCGCCGACGCCCGGGCTGGTCGGCCCGGGCGTCTGCGCGCGACTAGACCTCGAGCGTGCCGTGGCTGCCGAGGTCCGGCTGCGACTGGTGCCCGAGCGCGGCCTTGAGGGTCTGCACGAGCGACCCCACCGGCCCGGTGTCCTGCGTCCAGTACTCGACCGAGACGCCCTCGACGGTCAGCAGGCGGATCGAGGGGTCGTCGCGGCCGTCGGAGAACCACGCCTCGGCGAACGGCGACCACAGCTCGTCGATGACGGCGCGGTCCTCGCTGACCGTGGCCGTGCCGGCGATGGACAGGTAGCCGCCCTGGGACTCGATCGCGACGTTGACGTGCGGGTTCCGGGCGATGTCCTCGACCTTCTCGCTGCCGTCCTGCACGAGGAACCGCAGGCTGCCGTGGAAGGACTTGTCCTGCACGGCGAGGGGCCGGGCGTGCAGCTGGCCGTCCTCGCTCACCGTCGTCAGGAGGGCCGTGCGGGCACCGTGGACGATGTCGGAGATGGCGGCACGGTGGTCGGTCTGGGTGTCGGTCATGATGCTCCTTTGCGTCGTGCACCCTGTCGCGACTGACACGTCAGCCGGGCATCGGGCGCGAACCGTTCCGACCAGTGTGCCCCCGCTCACTGGACGCGCGCGCGGTGCCGGCGCCGGGCCTCCCGTCCGGTACGCGGTCGCGCCCCGTGCGCCGTGCGCCGAGCCTCGGCCGGACGGACACTCTGCGGCGCCAGTGCGGCGCAACCTGCCCGCCAAGCCGAGGCTCGGCGGCGGCGTCCGCCGTCCGCCGCGCGTCGCGCACCGCGCACCGCACGTCGTGCGTTGTGCGTTGTGCGGCCGAGGCTCGGCTGGGCGGGCACTCTGCGGCATCCGGATGGCGCGACATGTCCGCCAGGGCGAGGCTCGGCGCGAGCGGCAGCCCGCCGGCATCCGCGCCGACGCGTCAGGCGCGCTCGCGGATCGTGGTCTCCACGTCGACGACCTGCGGGATCCGCGGCAGCGAGGCGAAGCCGAACCGCACCGGCGGGTCGAGCGGCGCGAGCTCGCCGAGCGGCTCCCCCGCCCAGGTGCCTCGGACGCCGACGACGTCGTGCGCGCCGGTGACCCCGTAGTACTCGCGGCGGCCGTTGCCCGCGGTGCCCGCGGTCCCGGCGCCCGGGGCGACGAGCTTCGCGACCGGGTCGATCACGGTGAGCCAGCGGGGGTCGCGGGCGATGCGCTTGGGGACGATGCGCAGGACCCGGCCGAGCGGCGAGATCCCGCCGACGTCGACCGAGGCGACGAGCGGACCGGCGTCGAGCTCCAGGCCGCGGGCGGTGCGACGGGCCTCGATGTCGACCACGGACACGGCGTCGAAGCGGTAGGTGCCGGAGACGTAGGCGGCGACGATCTCGTCCGGGGCGAGCAGGACGCTCGAGCCGTCGGGCAGCTCCACGAAGACGTCGGTGAAGGCACCGAACGGCGAGGACTCCCACATGCCGACGACGAACCGGACGCCGGAGGTGCTCCCGGCGCCGAGGATCCGCCCGCGGAACCGTCGTTCGGTGGTCTCGTTGCTGCTCGGCGACATGCGCCCGACGCTACCCGCGTCGCCCCGGGAGCAGCCGGGCGGGCGAGCCCCGTGCCTCCCGGCCGTGGCGCCTTCCGCCCGCGCCGCCTTCCGCGGCGGCGTGCGCACAACGGAAACCGGCCCGAACCATGGGATCCCACGGTTCGGACCGGTTGTCGCTGTGCGGGTCCACCGCGCACCGCGCACCGCCGACGCGCCGCCCGGCCGCGACCGGCCCCCAAGTCAGGAGGCGCCGGACCGCAGGCGCAACTCAGCCCAGACGGGAGGCTCGACTCACGGCACCGGGACCGGCTCGGCCAGCAGCTCGCGCACCCGCGGCGCGACGCGCGTGCCGTAGAGCTCGATCGACCGCATCATGTCCGCATGCGGCAGGTGCCCGGTCGCGTACCGCATGTCGAACCGCGAGACGCCGAGGATCTGCATGTTGCGCGCGACCTTCCGGGCCACGGTCTCCGGCGACCCGACGTACAGCGAGCCACCGGCGGAGAGCCCGGCGCGGTAGCCGGCCTGGTCCAGGGGCGGCCAGCCGCGCTCCCGGCCCAGCTGGTCGGTGACGGCCTTGTGGTACGGCCAGTAGCGCTCGGCCGCTTCCTCGTCGGTCTCGGCGATGAAGCCCGGCGAGTGCATGGCGATCGGCTGCTGCGGGAGCTCGAGCTGGTCGAGCGCCTGGCGGTAGAGCCGCGCGAACGGGGCGAACTGCGCGGGCTGCCCACCGATGATCGCGAGGAACAGCGGCATGCCGTAGGACGCCGCCCGGATGACGGACTGCGGGGAGCCGCCGACGCCGATCCACGTCGGGATCGGGCCGTGCTCGAGCTTCGGGAAGACGTCCTGCTCGACGAGCGAGGCGCGCTTGGTGCCCTGCCAGGTGACGGTGTCGCCACCGCGGAGGGCGCTCCAGAGCTGCAGCTTCTCCTCGAACAGCACCTCGTAGTCGTGCAGGTCGAAGCCGAACAGCGGGAACGACTCGGTGAAGGACCCGCGGCCGAGGATGACCTCGGCGCGGCCGTTCGAGATCGCGTCGACCGTGGCGAAGCGCTCGTAGACACGGACCGGGTCGTCGGAGGACAGCACGGTGACGGCGGAACCCAACCGGATGCGCGACGTACGGGCGGCGATCGCGGCGAGGACGACCTCGGGGGCACTGACGGAGTAGTCGGCGCGGTGGTGCTCGCCGACGCCGATGAAGTCGATGCCGACCTGGTCGGCCAGGACGGCTTCGTCGATCAGGTCGCGGAGGGTGGCGGCGTGGGTCTGCACGCCCCCGTCGGCGGACTCGGTGACGTCGCCGAACGTGTCGAGGCCGAGCTGCACGGGGCCGACGCGGTCCGGTGCGGGGGGCGGGACGTCCGAGGGTCGGTCGGTACCGAAGGCGTTGCTCATGTGACCCTCCCGGATCTCGCAGTCGATCAATGCGAACGCATGAAAACTAGCACGATCCGGGCGAGCCCGCACCCCCAGCCCCGCTGTGTACGGTCCGACGCATGGTGCAGCCCTCGAACCTCCCCGACCAGACCGGCCGACGCATCGTCGTCACCGGGTCCAACAGCGGCACCGGCAAGGAGACCGCACGCCGGCTCGCCGGGGCCGGCGCGAGCGTCGTCATCGCCGTCCGCACGGTGTCGAAGGGCGAGGCCGCAGCCGCCGAGATCCGCCAGGAGCACCCCGACGCCGACCTCGAGGTGCGCGAGCTCGACCTCGCCGACCTGTCCAGCGTGCACCGCTTCGCGGACGGGATCATCGCCGACGACCGCCCCCTCGACGTGCTCGTCAACAACGCCGGCGTGATGGCCCCCCGCGAGCGCTTCGAGACCACGGACGGCTTCGAGCTGCAGTTCGGGACGAACTACCTCGGCCCGTTCGCGCTGACGAACCTGCTGCTGCCGTCCCTGCTCCGTGCCGAGACCCCCCGGGTCGCGACGATGTCGAGCATCGCCGCAGTGCCCGGCAAGATCCACTTCGGCGACCTGCAGTGGCAGACCGGGTACCAGCCGTGGCTGGCGTACGCCCAGTCGAAGCTCGCCGACCTGCTGCTCGGCCTGCACCTGCACCAGGTCGCGGTCACCCGCGAGTGGGACCTGTCCTCGACCATCGCCCACCCCGGGTACACCCGCACCAACCTGCAGTCGGCGGGTCGGTCCCTGGGCCGCGACCGCCCGGTGCAGTCGAACGACCGGGCGTTGCCGTTCACGCAGGACGTCGAGCAGGGCACCGAGCCACTGCTCTACGCGGCCGTGGGCCGGAACGCCGCCTCGGGTGCCTACTACGGGCCGGCCGGCGCGTTCGGCCTGACCGGGCCGACGACCCTCGCCTCGGTCCCCCGCTCGGCGCGTGGCGTCGACCTCGCACGCTCCCTGTGGGCCGTGGCCGAGGACCTCACCGGCACGCGCCTGCCGGACTGACACGGACGGGCCTCCCGACCGGTCGGCACACGCCGCTCCGGCCGGGAGGCCCGCCACACCCCCGTCCCGCTCCCCCGGTCCGGCAGTCGGTCACTCCCGGTGACCAGCCGTCCCGGCGGCCTGGCCGTGCCGCCGGTCAGTCCGTCCCGGCGATCTGGCGGAGCGCCGCGAGGTGCGAGCGCCAGGCGGCACGCCCCGAGCGGCTGAGCACCAGGGTCGTCCGCGGCACCTTGCCGACGAAGCCCTTCTGTACGTCGACGATGCCCGCGGCCTCGAGCGCCGACACCTGCTTGCTGAGCACGGAATCGCTGACCTCGACCGCGTCCCGCACCTCGGCGAACCCGAGCTTCTCGGCCTTGTCGAGCGCGGCGACGATCGAGAACCGCACCGGGTGCTGCAGGACGTCGACCAGGCGGTGTCGCGGGTGCACCTGCTCCGCGGTCACCGACGGGCCTCGACGGCGGCGCACCCGGTCGTGACGAGCAGCACGAGCCCCGAGGTGACGGCCGCCGCGACGACGTTGCCGTGCGCCCACCCGACGACCGCGATCGCCCCGAGGTAGGTGACCACCCAGGCGCCCATGTAGAGCGACCAGCGACGGCTCCACGAGAACGCCCGCCGGCCCTGGATCGTGATGCAGAAGAAGATGATCAGCGCGAACACGGCGATCATCGTGCCGACGTAGGCGACGCCGAAGGCCGATCCCTCGGTCAGGGCCATCGCCAGGGTGCCGAACGCGGTGGTCGTGCCGAGCCCCAGCAGGAACGTGACGTAGGGCCAGCGGGTCGCGTCGTGGGCCCGGCGGCTGACGCGGTCGGCCTCGTCGAGCAGTCGACGGGCGTCGGTCGGGCTGAGCTGCGTGTGGTCGGTCATGGTGTGCCTCCTTCGGCTGTCTCCAGCATGACCCCTACTTTCCATTTTGGCAAGTACTTTCCAGGACTGGTCAGCGCGGGTGGAGCTCCCCCGGCTCTGCCAGCCGCGTGTGCCGGAGCACCGTCCGCCCGGGTCCGACCGCCGCGGCCACGATCGACAGCGTCGCGAAGTGCCCCGCCGGCTCGAGGGTGTCGCGGAGGATCGCGTCCCGGTCGTCCGGCGCCAGCGCAGTGGACCCGGCGAGTACCTGGAACCACGGCGCCCACCCGTCGTCCGGCGCGGTGCGGAGTTCCTCGACCGGCGACGATTCGGGCGGACCGGTCGGTGCCGGCACCGCACGGAACGCATCGAGCCACCGCCCGATCCGGGGCGCGGCCGGGTCGTCCGGCTCGCCGTGCGTGACCATGTGCACGCCCGGGCCGAGCGCCGTCGTCCGGACCTCGGCCCCGTCCCAGGTGACGACCTCGGCGCCCTCGGCGGTGGCGCGGACCAGGTTGAACGCCCGACTCGTCGGCAGCGCACCGTCCGCACCCGGCACGACGTCGTCCACTACCGCGTCCAACGGCAGGGTCCCCCGGGTGCTCCACGTGCCGTCGACACCGGGGGTCGGCTCCCACCGGTTCAGCACCACGGCCAGGCCGGCGCGGTCCGAGGCGGCCAGCCACGCGCCTCCCGCCTGCTGGTCACGCACGCCGACGACACCCGGGTCGCGCTCCGGCCACCAGGCGGCGGGCGGGTCCCACGGCCGGTCCGGGGACTCGTCCCGCAGCGCCAGGACGGTCACGGGCCACGCCGCGCCGGGATCGACACGGACGACGACGGTGCACATGGGGCTGATCCTGCCACCCGCGCTCCGGGAACCGACCCGACGGCCCGCGGAGCCGCCCGGGTAGCGTGAGCGCTGTGAACGACGCAGCCCCGCAGCCCGCCCGTCCCCGTACCGTCGTCGTCGGCATCACCGGCGGGATCGCCGCCTACAAGGCCGTCGGCGTCGTCCGCGACCTCGTCAAGCGCGGCCACGACGTGCACGTCGTCCCCACCGAGGGCGCGCTGCGGTTCGTCGGGCTGCCCACCCTGGAGGCCCTCAGCCGCAACCCCGTCTCCACCAGCGTCTGGGACGACGTCGCCGAGGTCCGGCACGTCGCGCTCGGCCGCCGCGCCGACCTCGTCGTGATCGCCCCCGCCACCGCGGACAGCCTGGCGAAGATGGCCGCCGGCCTCGCGGGCGACCTGCTCGGCACCACGCTGCTGGCCACCGAGGCACCCGTCGTCGTCGCGCCCGCCATGCACCCGCAGATGTGGGAGCACCCCGCCACCCGGGCGAACCTCGCCACCCTGCGCGAACGCGGCGTGCACGTCGTCGGACCGGTCGTCGGCGCCCTGACCGGGGACGACGCCGGCATCGGCCGGATGTCCGAGCCGGAGGACATCGTCGTCGCGGCGCTCGCCGTGCTCGAGGCCACCGAGCGCGCCGACGTCACGGGGACGGACGGGCCCGGCGGTCCCGCCGATCCGGCCAGCCCGGCGGCCACCCCGTACTCGGCCACCCAGCACTCGGCCACCCCGCACTCCGCCGCCCGCGGCGAGCAGGGCGACCTGGCCGGCGTCCGCGTCGTCGTCAGCGCCGGCGGCACCCGCGAGCCCCTCGACCCGGTCCGCTTCGTCGGCAACCGGTCGAGCGGTCGCCAGGGCGTGGCGCTCGCCGCCGAGGCCGCCCGCCGCGGCGCCGACGTCACCCTCGTCGCCGCGAACACCGACCCCGGCCTCACCGAGGGGCTGCCGGTCCGCGTCGTCCGGGTCGGGTCCGCGCAGGAGCTGGCGACCGCCATGCACGCGGCAGCGCCGGACGCCGACGTCCTGGTGATGACCGCCGCGGTCGCCGACTACCGCCCCGCCGAGGTGCTCGAGTCGAAGCTCAAGAAGGAGCAGCAGGGCGACCGGATGACGCTCGAGCTCGTGAAGAACCCGGACGTCCTGGCCGAACTCGTCGCCGCACGCCGGGTCGGTCAGGTCATCGTGGGGTTCGCGGCGGAGACCGAACCCGACCGCGAGGCACGCCTGGAACTCGGACGCGCCAAGATCGCCCGGAAGCCGGCCGACCTGCTCGTGGTGAACCACGTCGGCTGGTCGCACGGGTTCGAGCGCGAGGAGAACGCCATCGAGGTGCTCGTCCCCGGCGGCACGGTCGTCCGCGAGACGTCGGGCACGAAGGCCGAGGTCGCGGCGGCGGTGCTCGACCTGGTCGCGACCGCGCTGGCCTGAACACCCTCGGACCGGGTCTCACCTGGGCCGCACCTGGGCGTCGGCGGGGTCTGATCGGGCACGATGGGGCGATGCGACGCCGCACCCAACGCGCACGACGTGCCAGGAGGACCGCCGGTGTCCTCGCAGTCCTCCTCGGTGGTGCCGGGGTGACCCACTTCCTCCGGCCCGAGCACTACGACAGGATCGTCCCGGACACCCTGCCGCCCCGGACGACGACCCTCGTCTCCGGTCTCGCCGAGCTCGGCATCGCCGTCGGCCTCCTCGTCCCCGCCACCCAGCGACGCGCCGGCTGGGCGGCGGTCGCCCTGTTCCTGGCGGTGTTCCCGGCCAACGTGAAGATGGCGAGCGACGTGCTCGACGGCACACGGGCCTCCCGGGCGGCACGCCTGGTCGCGGTCCTCCGGTTGCCGCTGCAGGCACCGCTGGTCGCGTGGTCGCTGCGCGTCGCCCGCCACGCTCCACGGCGATGACCGATGACGGGCGACCGCCAGCCGGACTGGGCTCCGGCGACGACGACCCGCGCACCCGCGCTGCGGTCGCCCTCCGACACCGGCCGGTGACGGTCCACGCGTGGGACGACGTCGTCTTCGCGCACTGGCGGTACGAGCCCGAGGCGCTGGCCCGCCTGGTCCCGCGTGGGACCCGGCCGGACGTCGTCGACGGCAGCGCCTGGGTCGGCCTGGTCTCGTACGTCTTCCGGGAGACACAGGTACCGCCGTTCCCGCCGTCGACCCGTTTGGGGTCTATGACCGAGGTCACGGTCGAGGTCCTCACCGTCGACGACGTCGGCCGGCGCGGCATCGCGTACCTGACCGTCGACACCCCGAACGTGCCCGCGATCGTCGCCGCGCACGCCCTGCTCGGCGTGCCGTACACGTTCGCCTGGGCGCGGTCCCGCCGCCGTGGCGAGACCGTCGGCCACCGGTCGGTCCGCCACCCGGACCGGGTCCGGCACCCGATCCGGGCGGTCCGGCAGGCGCGCCGGACGGGAGGCACGTCCGGCCCCCGCCACGCCGCCTCGGTCCGTGTCGTGGCCGGTGCGGTCGACCGGTCCCCGCTGGCCGCGGAGCTCACGACCCGCGCCGGGATCCACGCTCGGCTGCTCGCGCAGACGCTGTTCTGGCAGCGGCAGCACGCTCCGCTGACCGTCCGCTCGGCCACCCTGGAGCGCCTGGAGGGCGACCTGCCCGCCACCGTGGGCCTGCCCGGGTTGTTCGACCGGCAGCCCGACTCGCTGCTCGTGGTCGACGGCACCACGGTCCGGTACGCGTGGGGGGACGTGGTCCGGTGAGCGAGGCGACCGGTCGCCGGTCCGGACGGGACCCGTCCGGAGGCGATCCGTTCGACCTCGACCGTTTCGTCGTCGCGCAGGCCGGCGTCCACGAACGGGCACTGACCGAGCTCGCCGGCGGGCAGAAGCGCTCGCACTGGATGTGGTTCGTGCTGCCACAGGTCGCCGGGCTCGGGCGGAGTGCGACGGCGCAGCGGTACGCGGTGTCCGGTCTGGACGAGGCCCGGGCGTACCTCGCGCACCCCGTGCTCGGACCGCGGCTGCTCGAGGTCGTGGCGACCGTGCTCGACGCTCCGGCACCGTCTGCCGAGGCGCTGTTCGGCGGGATCGACGCGGTCAAGGCGCGGTCCTCGATGACGCTCTTCGCCCGGGCGTCCGACGACCCGACACCGTTCACGGCCGTGCTCGACCGGTGGTTCGACGGCGACGAGGACCCGGAGACGCTGCGCCTGCTCGGGATCTGAGCACGCATCACGGAGGCGACCGTCCGGTACCACATCAGGTACGGTGAGCGAGCACCCGTCCCGAACCCCGGAAGGTCCCCATGCCGGTCCCCAGCAGCGCCCCGACCGAGCACAAGCTGCTCCGTGACACCGTCCGTCAGAAGATCCACGAGGCGATCATGGACGGCACCCTCGAGCCCGGGGAGCGCCTCAACGACGACGAGCTCATCGCCTGGCTCGGCGTCTCCCGCACGCCGATCCGCGAGGCGCTGAGCCAGCTCGCACGCGCCGGACTGATCGAGATGGCACCGAACCGGTACACGCGGGTCACCACCCCGGACCCGGACGAGGTGATCGAGGCGATGCAGACCCTCGGTGTGCTGTTCGGCGGGGTCGTCCGCCTGGCGGTCCCCCGACTCGGCTCGGCATCGCGCAAGCGGATCCTCAGCGCACTCGACAAGACCATCACCGAGCTCGAGGCGCACGACGTCCCGGCGGTGAACCGTGACGCCCTCGGGGTGTTCGCCCT
The DNA here is from genome assembly GCF_030433875.1 of Curtobacterium sp. PsM8. Taxonomy (NCBI): domain Bacteria; kingdom Bacillati; phylum Actinomycetota; class Actinomycetes; order Micrococcales; family Microbacteriaceae; genus Curtobacterium; species Curtobacterium sp. PsM8. The sequence goes on from NZ_JARUXD010000035.1 coordinate 13,649, forward strand.
GTACGTCGACGAGTGCGGCAACGAGAACCTGCAGCGGGTGTGCCAGGACACCATGGACGGCCTGGCCTTCCGACTGCGCCTGCCGAACCTGGACGAGCTGCTCGACTGGGACCAGATGACCGAGGACTTCCGACGGCTCCGGGCAGCCACGGCGGACGGCGACAACATCACCGCCGAGCTCGCGACGGAAGCCATCCACATGCTCCCCGGGGAGAAGCGCTGACCGCTGGTTCCGGAATTTCCTGAACATCCGTACAGGAAGCCGCCCGCGACGCTCGTGCGCCGCGGGCGGTCCGCGTTCCGGGGACAGGACGCCCGGCGAGGCGGGGTCCGCCGTGTCCCCCGTTCGACGTGCATTCCGTGACCGCTACGATCGTGCACACCCACCCGATCCCCACCCGCGGAGCGACCATGACCGACCTCGACCCGGACCGCACCGAGGTCGCCGCCCGCCTCGCCGCGGCCGTCGGCCGGATCAACCGACGGGCGCGCACCGACTCCGCCTCGCTCGGCTACGGGATCGTCTCGGCGCTGGCGTCCATCGTGCAGCACGGACCCCTACGCCCCGGCGACCTGTCGCGGATCGAGGTCGTCACGAAGCCCACGATGACGCGCATCCTCATCGAGCTCGAGCAGCGCGGGTTCATCGCCCGTGACCCCGACCCGCGGGACGGCCGGGCCTTCATGGTGAGTGCGACCCAGGCGGGCATGGACGCCGTCGACACCGCACGGTCGCAGCGCACCGGCATCGTCGCCGAGCTCATCGCCGAGCTGTCCCCCGATGACGTCGACTCGATCGCCCGGGCACTCGACGCCCTCGAGCGGGTCGCCCAGAGTCCGACGACCCCGGCTGCACCGACGCACTGATCGTCGCCGGCTCGTTACCGAACCGTTACCGGCCGGTGGACCGACCGTTCTGGCAGCGGTCGCTGACGTGGCGCCCAGCATCACGGGTCATCGTTGCCGCTTCGCCCCCGCGAGTGACGACACCGTCACCGCACCGCGGCGGAACGGACGGGCCCCACATCACCGTCCGGTCCTCCCCCGGCTCGCGGGTCCACGCGACGACGCGACGACTGCAGGTCCCCCACCCTGCTGTCCCGGCCGTTCCCCCGACGGCCCACGGACACCGGTGACCGGCGTGCGCACCACCCGTGTGCACGCCGTGCGTCGACGCCCCGACGGACCCGCACCACGAGCCGGCTGACACCCGGAAACGATGACGAGAACCACTCCCCGCACCAGCACCCCGGCTCCCGGCACCCGCCGCGCAGCCCTCGACACCCCCTCCCGCCGGATGCGCCGGGCCCTCCGCAAGCACGGCGTCATGATCGCCGGCAGCGCCGCGGTCGTCGCGATCGCCGGCGGTGCCCTCACCATGACGCAGCCCGCACTCGGCGAGGCGCTCGGCGTCCCCACCGCCAGCGCGACGCCCCGCCTGTCCGGCACGGACCTCGACCGGGCCCAGGCGGCCGCCACGATCTCGACGGCCCGCACCGTCGTCCGTGACGCGAACGACAAGACCGACACCGGGCGGCTCGAGCAGCGGATCGCGTCGCTGTCCGACTACTCCTCGCTCTCCGGCGCCGCGCTGACCGAGCGGATCGCGTCGACGGTCGACACCGTGCAGGACGTCGCGCAGGCGAGCGCCGACCAGGACCACGCCGACGCCCAGGCCGCCGCCGCCCGCGAGGCCGCTGCGAAGCGAGCCGCGGACGCCGCAGCGGCCGCGAAGGCCGCCGCCGAGAAGGCCGCGGCCGAGCAGGCAGCCGCCGAGGCCCAGGCGCGGGCGAACACCCCGGCCGGCGCCAAGACGGCAGCCGCGGCACTGGCGTCGTCACAGTACGGCTGGGGCTCCGACCAGTTCCAGTGCCTCGACAGCCTGTGGACCAAGGAGTCCGGCTGGAACTACCGGGCCGTCAACCCGAACGGTGGCGCGACCGGCATCCCGCAGGCGCTCCCCGGCTCGAAGATGGCGTCGATCGCCGCGGACTGGCAGACCAACGCCGCCACGCAGGTCGCCTGGGGTCTGCAGTACATCAAGGGCTCGTACGGCACGCCGTGCAGCGCGTGGTCGCACTCGCAGGCGGTCAACTGGTACTGAGCGGTCCGGCGGTACTGTGCGGTCCGGCGGTACTGGGCGGTCCGGTCGCCGGCTCCGCTCAGCCGATGCGTGCGACGCGGACGTCGATGCGCGTCGGCTGCCGACCCGTTGCCCGCGCCGCGGCCAGGACCGCGTCGTGCACCGCGTGCGCGACCGTCGGTGCCGGTGCGGCGCCGTCCGTGCCGATGACGATCCGGAGCGTCGTGCCGTCGACGGCGATGCGAGGCGCGGCCTCCGACGACCCGATCCGACGGACCGCGGCGACCGCACTGCCGACGGCGTTGCCCACCGAGGTCCGTCCGCGGTAGAGGTCGGTGACGCCCGGCACGTCGAGGACGACCGCCTCGACGGCGAGCAGGGCCTCGTCGGTCCAGGGGAGGTCCGGCTCCGGCTCCGGCTGGACGGGCTCGGTGCCCGGGATGTCGTCGGTCATCGTGCTGCCTCCTCGTCGGCGTCCGTGCCGGTGCTCGCAGTGCCGTCCGCGGTCGCGACACGGTCCGCGGTCGTGGGGGCGATGAGGTCCCGCACGAGCACGTCCACGGCCTCCACCGTCAGGTCCGTCTGGGCCGCCAGCATCTCCTCGACCGCCCGACGGACGGAGTCGGCCGTCGGCACGATCCGGTGTCCGGCGACGACGGCGATCTCGACGCTCACCCGGACCGGTGACGCCAGCTCGGTGACGTCGCCGTCGAGGACGCAGCGGGACACCACGACACCGGGCACCTCGTCACCCGCACGACGCACCAGCGACCGGACGGCACCCTCGGTCATCACCGGGTGCTCGGTCGGTGCCGCGGCGCGCAGCGGGATGTCCCGGCCTGCGCGGACCTCGAGCGAGATGTTCGCCAGGACCCCGCCGATCCAGGACTCGTCGGCCGGGGCTTCGGCCTTCGCGGCCTCGTCCAGGGACCCGAGCGACGCGCTCCGCAGCCGCACGATCGCGGCGAGGGCGTTCTGGCACGCCGGGGAGTCGTCGATCGTGGGATCCGCGGGCACCATGCCGGCGTCGAGGTAGTCGGAGAGCTCGTCGATCGTGTGCCCGTCGAGGTCCTCGGGTTCGAGGGCCGCGAGGTCGGGCTCGTGCGGTCCGGGTGCGGCGGTCATCGCCATCCCTCCATGAGTCTGATCATGTTCTTCCTGGCACGGGACAGCAGTCCGCGGACGGTCGAGGCCGGCAGGCCCAGCTCCTCGGCGATGTCCTCGTACCGGTACTCCAGCACTTCCTTCATCACCCAGCAGCGCCGTTGGTCCGGCGGCAGCTCGGCCAGTGCCCGGTCGACGGCGTCCTCGCGGGACCGTGCCTCGGCGACGCGCTCGGGTGCGCCGTCATACGGTGCCGAGATCTCCAGTTCGGTGACGTCGTCGTGGTCGCGCCGAGCCCGGATGCGGTCCAGGCACTTGCGGCTGAGGATGCGCATCAGCCACGCCTTCACCCGACGACGGTCCTCGAGCACGTCAAGGCGGTCCCACGCGGTGATGAACGTCTCCTGCACCACGTCGTCGAGTTCGTCGGTCGATCCGAGCGTCCGTCGGGCGTAGGCGCGGAGCAGCGGCGTGTGCCGGCGGATGAGCACCTCGAACGCACGGACGTCGCCGTCGGTGGCACGGGCGGCGAGCACCTCGTCGTCGAGGTCGACGAGTTCCGTCCGGTGTTGCTGCGGTTGCACGGTTTCCTTCTACTGGTGACGGGGTCGAACTGCCCGCGTGTCGAGCGCGGACACGGATGGGACGTCCTCCGGGCCAGGATCGTCACACGGCTTCGCGATCATCCAGCCGACTGCCAGGTGCGCGCCGGGTCCGCGGTACGGCAGGGTGGACCCATGCCCCTCGTCACCGCCGTCTGCCGCGTCGAACAGCTGCTCCGGGACTCCGGCACGATCGGCATCACCGCCATCGACAAGCGTCCGGTCGACGGCCCGGTCCGGGTCCGGCCCCTCGGACTGCACGCCGACGTCCAGGCGGACCGCAAGCACCACGGCGGCGAGGACCAGGCCGTCTACGTGTACGCCGACGAGGACGCCGCGTTCTTCGCCGAGCAGCTGGACCGGCCGATCCCGCCGGGACTGTTCGGTGAGAACCTCCGGACGACCGGTGTCGACGTCACCGGCCTGGTCATCGGCGAGCGTCTGCGCCTCGGCGACACCCTGGAGCTCGAGGTCACCATCCCGCGCATCCCGTGTGGCACGTTCGCGCGCCGGATGAAGGTCGACAAGTGGGTCAAGCGGTTCGCCGAGGAGGGCCGCCCCGGCGCCTACCTCCGGGTCCGCAAGTCCGGATCCGTCGCCGCGGGCGATGCCGTGACGGTGCTCGAGCGGCCGGAGCACCGGGTCACGATCGGGCAGATGTTCACCGGGCTCACCGCGGAGCAGGCGACCGCCGTGCTCGCGATGGGCGACCGGCTCGCGCCGAAGGTCGTCCGGGAGGCCCAGCTCGCCCTCCGGCGCGCAGCCGTCTGACCACAGGTGGCCGCCCGGGCCCGTCGTCAGGCCGGGCCGATCATCAGGCCGGGCCGGTGCCCCGGCCCGGGTCAAACGGCCGCCGCGCTCGGGGCAGACCGGCGACCACGAGGTCCCAGGCGTTCGCGACGAGGTCCTCCACCATCTGCTCGTCGATCCCCTCGCCCGGTGCGATCGTGATCCAGTGCCGCTTGTTCATGTGCCAGCCCGGGGTGACCTCGGGGTGGTCCCGCACCAACGCGGCGCCGTGCGGTGGGGCGCACTTGAGGTTGACGATCGGCACCCCGCGCAGTTCCGTGGTCATCGCGAACATCTTGTCGACGACCTTGTAGACGTCGGTACCCTCGCCGAACGGCTGCGTGGCGGTGACGGCCGGCAGCGCCATCGCGGTGCGCGCGACGACCAGCTGCAGGGTGGTCCCGTCCATGCCACCAGGATGCCCGATGCCGCCCGCTCCTGCCTCGTTGTGGGGGTGAAGTTCTCTCACGGATCGGCAGTACCCTCGTCCTGCCGCGTACCCGACGTCGGCGACCACCCCTCCAGGAGGAACCCGTGAAGTCTGCTCGCACCCTCGGCATCGCCGCCGTCACGCTCGCACTGACCATCGGCGGCGTCGCCGGCACCGCGACCAGCGCCTCCGCGGCGCCGAAGACCTACGCCAACTGCACCGCCGTCAACAAGGTGTACTCCGGGGGCATCGCGAAGAAGTCCGTCACGAAGAACAAGGTGACCTCCGCCGGGAAGACCACGTACCGCGCGCTGAAGGGCACCGTCAAGAAGGACGACGCGCTCTACAACGCGAACAAGAAGATGGACCGCGACGCCGACGGGATCGCCTGCGAGAAGAGCTGACCCGGGGGCAACCGCCGGACGCTCCGCCTCAGAGTTCCGGGACACCCTCGCGCCCGGAGCGCGGACGTGCGGTGCCGGCGACCCCGGTCACGACCGAGTTCGCCGGCACGTCCTTCGTGACGACGGTCCCCGCGCCGATGACCGCGTCGTCGCCGACCGTGATGCCGCCGATCAGCGCCGAGCCGGCGCCCAGGACGACCCGGTCACCCACCGTCGGGTGACGCTTGGAACCCGGCCCCGGGCCTCCGCCCCGACCCCCCAGGGTCACGCCGTGGAACACGAGGACGTCGTCGCCGACGACCGCGGTCTCACCGATCACGACACCGATGCCGTGGTCGATGAAGAACCGGCGGCCGATGCGGGCGCCGGGGTGGATCTCGATGCCGGTGAGGGTCCGGGCGACCTGCGCCAGGATCCGCGCCACGGTCCGCGAACCGGGCAGACCCTCGGCGATCCAGAGCCGGTGGGTCACCCGGTACACCCAGATCGCGTGCAGCCCCGAGTAGACGACCGCGTTCTCGAGGTCCCCGCGCGCAGCGGGGTCTCCGCGGCGTGCGGCGGCGAGGTCCTCCCGGACGGTCCGCAGCACGCCGCGACGTGGAGCCTTCCTCACGCAGTAAGCCCCTCGTAGAGCACGGTCGACAGGTAGCGCTCGCCGGTGTCGCAGACGATCGCGACGATGCGCTTGCCGGCGTTCTCCGGACGGGCCGCGACCTGCAGCGCCGCGTGGATGATCGCACCGGAGGAGATGCCGGACAGGATGCCCTCCTCGGTCGCCAGTGCCCGCGCGACCCGCAGGGCGTCGTCGAGCTCGACGTCGATGACCTCGTCGATGACGGATCGGTCGAGGACCTCGGGGATGAAGTTCGCGCCCATGCCCTGGATCTTGTGCGGCCCCGCCGTGCCCTTGGTCAGCAGCGGCGAGTCGGCCGGCTCGACCGCGATGATCTGCACGCCGGGCACCCGCTCCTTGAGGACCTGCCCGACGCCCGTGATGGTGCCGCCCGTGCCGACACCGGCGACGAACACGTCGACGTGCTCCTCGGTGTCGCGGAGGATCTCCTGCGCGGTCGTCTTCCGGTGGATCGCGGCGTTCGCGGCGGTCTCGAACTGGTGCGCCAGGATCGCGCCCGGCGTCTCGTCCACGATCTGGCCGGCCCGGGCGACGGCCCCCTTCATGCCCTCGGAGCCCGGGGTCAGGACGATCTCGGCCCCGTACGCGCGGATGACGGCACGGCGCTCGACGCTCATCGTCTCGGGCATCGTGACGACGACCCGGTAGCCGCGGGCTGCGCCGACCATGGCGAGCGCGATGCCGGTGTTGCCGGACGATCCCTCGACGATGGTGCCGCCGGGCTTGAGGTCACCGGACTCCTCGGCCGCGTCGATGATCGCGACGCCGAGGCGGTCCTTGACGCTGGCGCCCGGGTTGTAGAACTCGAGCTTGGCGAGGATCTCAGCCCCACCCTCCTGGGGCAGTCGGTTCAGCCGCACGAGCGGGGTGTTGCCGAAGGCCTGGGAGATGTTGTCGTAGATGGTGCCGGTCATCCGTTGCGTCCTCACGTCGGTCCCACGGCCTCCATCCCAGGAGGCTCGGTGTGCGGCCCGATCCTAGCGAGCCGACCCGGGGTGCCTCCCTGGTGTGACGTGTGTGGTCCGGGACGACGAGGCACCAGTTCGGGGGTCGGGTCCGTCTGTGCGCGTCCGTCCGTGCGTGCATGCGTGCGTGCGTGCGTGCGTGCTTGCGTGCTTGCGTGCTTGCGTGCTTGCGTGCTTGCGTGCTTGCGTGCTTGCGTCAGCGGACGAGCGCGGTGCGGGCGAAGCGGTCGTCCGTCGCCTCGAGCACGCGGAGCACGTTGCCGCCCGCCAGCGCGCGCAGGTCGGCGTCGCCCCAGCCGCGGCGACGGAGTTCCTCGGCGAGGACCGGGTACCGCGAGACGTCGCGCAGGTCCGGCGGCAGCACCGGGGTGCCGTCGTAGTCCCCACCGAGACCGAGGTGCGCCACACCCGCGATGCTGCGGGCGTGCTCGACGTGGTCCGCGACGTCGGACACCGTGACGAGGGGCGGTTCCCCGGTCGCGCCGGCCTCTTCCCAGTCGGCCCAGGCGCGCGAGACGAACTTCGGCACGAAGGTGATCATCACCACGCCGCCGTTGTCGGTGAGACGCGCGAGCACGTCGTCCGGCACGTTCCGCGGGTGGTCGTCGATCGCGACGGTCGACGAGTGGCTGAACACGACCGGCCGGGTGGCGACGTCGAGGGTGTCCCGCATCGTGGCGGGCGCCGTGTGCGACAGGTCGACGAGCATCCCGATGCGTTCCATCTCGGCGACGACCTGGCGTCCGCGGTCGGTCAGTCCGCCGTGGGCGCGGGCACCGGTGGCCGAGTCCGCCCAGGGGGTGTCGTCGTTGTGCGTCAGCGTCATGTAGCGGACGCCCAGGCGCGCGAAGGTGCGGAGGACGGCCAGGTCGTCGCCGATCGAGTGGCCGCCCTCGGCGCCGAGCAGCGAGGCGATCCGGCCGGAGGCGATCGCAGCCCGTACCTCGTCCGCCGTCCGCGCGAGCGCCAGGTCGTCCGGGTAGCGCTCGACCAGACGATGGACGAGGTCGATCTGCTGCAGTGTCGTCCGCACCGGGTCGGGCTCGTCGACCGGCACGAAGACCGACCAGAACTGCCCGACGACCCCGCCGGCGCGGAGCTTCGGCAGGTCGGTGTGCAGGGAGTCGGTCTCGGAGTCGACGCCCTCGACGCCGGACGAGTGCGTCTCGCGACGCTCCCACGGCAGGTCGTTGTGGCCGTCGATGACGGGGAAGGCGAGCGCGTCGAGGTCCATGCCCCGACCGTACCGGGCGGGGTCTGCCGAGCGGGGCCGTGCGGGGCCGTGCGGGGCCGTGCGGGGCAGGCTGGCGGGCGGTCAGATGCTGCCGGGCGGTCAGATGCTGCCGGTGAGGGCCTGCAGTCCGAGGCTCGACAGCGACACCACGATCCAGAGCGACCCGCCGAGGACCAGCGGCCGGAACCCGGCACGGCGGAACCCCGCGATGTCCGTCGACAGGCCGATCGCGCTGAGGGCCACGGTGATGAGGAACGCGGCGACCGCTGCGATCGCCGGGTGCGCCGGACCGGGGATGACACCCGTCGAGTTGACGGCGGCCACCAGCACGAAGCCGATGAGGAACCACGGCACGAGACGGAACACGCGGCGCGGGGACCACTTCCCGCGAGGCGGCACGACCGTGGGCTCGATCGCCGAGCCGTCCAGTGCGACGTCGCCGGCCACCCACGCGTCGCCGGCTGCCGACCCGTCCCCGGTCGACGCCGTTGCCGTCTTCTCCGCCCGGCGTCCGACCAACCACGCCAGACCGAGGACCACCGGGATGATCATGAGCGTCCGGACGAGCTTCACGACGACCGCGAAGTCCGCCGCCCCCGGGCCGTACGTGCTCGCGGCGGCGACGACCGAGGAGGTGTCGTTCACCGCCGTCCCCGCGAACAGCCCGAACGCGTGCTGGCTCATGCCGAGGGCGTGCCCGACCACGGGGAAGACGACCACCGCGGCCACGTTGAACAGGAAGATCGTCGACACCGCGTACGCCACCTCGATCGACACCGCGCCGATCACCGGGGTCACGGCCGCGATCGCCGACGCCCCGCAGATGCCCGTCCCCACCCCGATCAGGGTCCGCAGGTTCCCGACCACACCCAGTGCACGACCGATCCCCCACGCGGCGAGCAGGCAGATGACGAGGGTGCCGAGCATCACCGGCAGCGACTGCACCCCCACCCGGGCGACCTGCAGGAGCGACAGCTGGGCCCCGAGCAGGACCACCGCGAACTGCAGCACCGTCTTGCTCGCGGTCGTGATGCCCGGCCGGACGACCGGTCCGGGTCGACGCACGGTGCCGAGGACCGCGCCGATCACGACGCCGCTGACCGGCGCTCCGACGACCGGCAGGAACCGCCCGATCACGGTCGCGACCACGGCGATGACGGTGGCGAGCGCGAGGCCGGGGACGAGCCTCCCGGCACGGTCGAGCGGAGTCAGGGCGGCATCGGTCACGTGACCATCCTGCCGTCCGTGGGCCAGGATCGAGGCGTGAGCGCTGCTTTCCGGATCGTGACCGACCTGCCCGTGCCGCCCGAGCGGGCCTTCGACCTGTCACTGGACATCGGCGCGCACCTGCGGTCGATGGCGGCGACCGGCGAGCAGGCGGTCGCCGGCACGACCGACGGGCGCATCGGGATCGGCGAGAGCGTCACCTGGCGTGCGCGCCACTTCGGGATCGTCTGGCGGATGACGAACGAGATCACCGCACTGGAGGCTCCCCACACGTTCGTCGACGAACAGGTCCGTGGGCCGTTCGCCCGGTTCCGGCACCACCACCGATTCGACTCCACTCCGACCGGGACGCGCATGGTGGACGAGATCACGTTCCGGGCACCGTTCGGGGTGCTCGGGCGGATCGCGGAGGGACTGGTGTTGCGGCGGTACCTGATCGCGTTGATCCGCGAGCGGAACCGGTCGCTCGCCGCCGAACTCGGAGGCGCCGGCACCGGCACGTGACGGGCACGTGACGGGCACGGGCACGGGCACGGGCACGGGCACGGGCACGGGCACGGGCAGCGTCGGTCAGGGGCCGGCGAGTTCGCCGAGCGTGTCGTAGGCGCTCGCCACGGCCTCGACCCGGGTCCGTCCGGACGGCCCGGAGGCCTCGTAGACGTCGTTCGTGATCGCTGCGACGACCGCGAACAGCGCCGCCAACGAGTCGAACGCCGAGGGTGAGTCGACCGGGCAGAGCACCGCGGTGGTCGCGGGCGCCGCGATGACGGCGGCGGTCGGGTCCCCGATGACGACGACGTCCGCCCCGGTGCCGACGCAGTGCCGGACGACCCGGTCGACCCCGGCGGCGTGCCGACGGACCGTGACGATCACCACGAGGTCTCGACGGTCGAGGTCCGCGACCTCCTCCCCCAGGCGCTGACCCGGTGCCGGCCCGACGCGGACGTCCGGGCGGACCTGCGCGAGCTGCGCGCGGAGCTGCAGCGCGATCGGGTACGCGCCGCGCTCGCCGAAGACCAGGACCCGGCGAGCGCGGACGATGCGCCGGGCGAGGCGCGGCCGGTCGGCACGGGCGAGGGAGGCGAAGGCGGCGTCGAGGTTCCGGGCCTCGACGGCACGCTGGTCGACGTGCGCGGCGTCCTCGGCCGCCCAGGGCAGGCCGGTCCCCCGAGCGGACATCAGGTTCTGACGGACCTCGGCGGCGTCCTGGAACCCGAGCGACCGGACGAGTCGGGAGACCGTCGCCTTCGAGGTGCCGGACTCGGCCGCGAGCTGCGACGAGGTGCCGACGAGCAGGAGCTCCGGGTCGTGTCGGATCATCGCGGCGACCCGTCGTTCGGCCGGCGAGAGGCGCTCCCAGACCGAGTCGATGCGTCCGCGGACGTCGGGGACGCTCATACGCCGGCCCCGGCCGTCGTGGTGTCGGCGAGGCGCTGGGCAGCGAGGTGCTCGACCGCGCCGGCGAGCGCATCGAGTCCGAGGGCGACGTCCGCCGCGGAGACGAACTCGTCCGGGTGGTGGCTGATGCCGTCCGGGTTGCGGAGGAACAGCATCGCGACGTCGGTCACCAGGCCGAGTGACATGGCGTCGTGTCCGGCGCGCGAGAACAGCTCGAGCGGTTCGGGTTCACCCGTGCCGACGATCCCGGCGCGGACGGCGTCCATCAGGTGCGGGGCGCAGAACACCGCGGGTGCCCGGTGCACCTCGGTGGGGGTGACCTCGACGCCGCGTCGTGTCCCGATCTCGCGGAAGGCGTCGGCGATCTCGTCCCACACCCGGTCGCGGCCGTCGTCGAACTCCCCGCGGAGGTCGACCGCGAACGTGGCGAGGCCGGGGACGACGTTGACCGCTCCGGGCTCGACGGCCATCGTGCCGACCGTGCCGATGTGCTGCTCCGTCCGGCAGATCCGTTCGACGGCCAGGGCGGCCTCGGCGGCGGCGAGCAGGGCGTCGTGGCGCCGTTCGTACGGGGTACCGCCGGCGTGCCGCGCCTCGCCGACCGCACGCACGGTGAACCGGCGGGCACTCGCGATGCTGGTGACGACACCGAGTGCCTGGTCGGCGTGCTCGAGGTACGGCCCCTGCTCGATGTGTGCTTCGAGGTACCCGACGAGGGACGCGGGGTCGACGGCGGCCTGCCCGACCTGCGCCGGGTCGAGGCCGAAGGACGTGAAGGCGGCTCGGAGGGTGGTGCCGTCGCCGTCGCGCAGGTCCCACCAGGACTCGTCCCACACCCCGGCGACGGCGGACGAGCCGAGCAGGGCCTTGCCGAACCGGGTGCCCTCCTCGTCGGAGAAGGCGACGACCTCGAGCGCGAACGGCAGTGCGGCACTGTCCTGCTGCAGCCGTGCGGCGACCTCGATCGCCATGAGGACCCCGACGACCCCGTCGTACCGGCCGGCGTCGACCACGGTGTCCAGGTGCGACCCGAGCAGCAGGACGGGGGCCTCCGGATCGCTGTGCCGGGTCCTGCCGTGGAGGTTGCCGGCGGCGTCCTGCCACGTGTCGAGTCCGGCGTCCTGCATCCAGGTCCGGACGACGGCGTTGGCCCGGGCGTGCTCGGGCGAGAGGTAGACGCGGGTGATGTGGCCAGCGGTCTCGCTGATCACGGCGAGCTCGTCGCAGCGGGCGACGATCCGGTCGGCGGCGGCACGGGCCACCGCGCTGGCGACGGGCAGCTCCACGGCCGCACTCACGCGCGTGCCCCCGCCGGGAGCCCGACCTCGAGCGAGGCGCCGCGTCCCGCGTAGACGTCGAGCGCGGCGTCGACCCCACCGCCCTGCGGCACGGACTTCCCGCCGCGACGCAGCGCCTGTTCGAGGGCGGAGAGGGTCGTCACGACGGTGTCCTTCCGGGCGTTGTAGCCCATCGTGCCGATCCGCCACACCCGTCCGTGCAGCGGGCCGAACGAGGTGCCGATCTCGATCCCGTGGTCCTCGAGCATCGCGGAACGGACTGCGTCGCCCTGGACCTCGTCGGGGATCTCGACGGCGACGACGTTGTGCATCTTGTGGCCGACGTCCCCGAACACGGTGAGCCCGAGGCCGCGGACGCCCTCGAGCATGGCTCGGCCGGCGAGGGCGTGCCGCTCGACGACGGCGTCGCGGCCCTCCTCGAGCAGGATCCGCGCGCACTCGTTCGCGGCGTAGAGCATCGACGCCGCTTCGGTGTGGTGGTTGAGGCGGCGGGGACCCCAGTAGTCGATGATCATCCCCAGGTCGAGGTAGTTCGACTGGATCGGGTGCTCGGACACGTCGTCATCCGGTTCGCGGATGCCGGCCTCGACGCTCCGACGGCGGTCGAGCACTGCGACCGCCCGGGGCGAGAGCGACAGGGGTGCGCTGCCGGAGGGGCCGCCCAGGCACTTCTGCAGCCCGGCGCTGACGGCGTCGATGCCCCATGCGTCGACCTCGAGCGGGTTCCCACCGACGGAGGCCGTGACGTCCGTGTAGAACAGCACGCCGTGCCGTTCGCAGATCGCCCCGAGCTCGTCGAGCGGCTGGTTCATCGTCGTCGAGGTGTCGCCCTGCACGACGGCCAGGAGCTTCGGGCGCACCCGCACGATCGCGTCCTCGATCACGGAGGCCGGGAACACCTGCCCCCACTCGGTCTCGATCGTGTGCACCGTCGCTCCGGCACGTCCGGCGATCTCGGCGAGCAGGTGTCCGAACCGGCCGAACACCGGGACGAGGACGCTGTCCCCGGGCGCCAGCAGGGAGACGAGCGCGGCTTCGATGCCGGCGCGGGAGGTGCCGTCGACCAGGACGGTGGCCTCGTTCCGGGTGCCGAACACCTGGCGGTACAGCTCCTGCGTCTGGTTCATCGTCTCGGTCATCCACGGGTCGTACTGCCCGACCAGCGGGGTCGAGAGCGCGCGGAGGACGCGGGGGTCGGCGTCGATCGGGCCGGGGCCCATCAGGAGACGTGCGGGCGGGTTCACGGGGTACATGGTTGATCCTTCCGTTCCACAATCAAGGATAATGGAACGCACGTTACGGACATGTTGCGGGGGCGGCTTCGGGTGTGGTGGCACGGGCGAGGTCGATCGCGAGGTCGACCAGCGCGAGGTCGGCACCGGCCGGTCCGACGAGGCACACCCCGACGGGGGCGTCGTCGACCCGGAGCGCCGGGATGCTGACGGCGGGCAGACCGCCGACGCCGGCGACCGACGTCATGCGGAGGGTCGCTCGGCGGGTGACGAGCACGGCGGCGGTGTCGGCCGTCCGGTCCGGAGCGGGCCCCGGCACGGTGGGGAAGGCCAGGACTCCGTTCCCGACCACGCGGCGGAGCACGGTCCGGAGTTCCACGAGGCGGGCACGCGCTGCCGACTCCTGCTCGGCGGTGACGGATGCCGCTGCGGCGAACCGCTCGGCGACGTCGGCTCCGAGGGCACCCGGGTGTGCGGCGACCCAGTCGCCGTGGTTCCGGTGCGCCTCGGCGGCCTGTACGACCCGCAGCGTCTCGGCGAGGTCGTCCAGGTCCGGCAGCACGACCGACCGCACCGGACGACCGACCCGTTCGACCCAGGCGAGGAACGCGCTGCGGGTGCCGGGTTCGGCGGCATCGAGCAGCGCGTCGCTCAGGAGCAGCGAGTCACCCCGGACCAGCGGGTCCTCGGCCTCGCGCTGGGGTTCCACGGGGTCACCGAACGCGATGCCGGCGACATGCCGGAGCAGCTCGGGGCCGCGCGTCAGCCATCCGACGGTGTCGAAGGTCTGCGCGAGGGGCAGCACGCTCTTCCGGGACACGGCGCCGTGCGTGGTCCGCAGTCCCCAGAGCCCCTGGTAGGACGCGGGGACCCGGAGGCTGCCCGCCGTGTCCGTGCCCAGACCGAGGTCCGCCTGCCCGAGTGCGACCGCCGAAGCCGACCCGGACGTCGAGCCGCCGCCGATCCGCCGAGGGGCCGCTCCGTTCGGTGTCGTCCCGGAGTGGGCGTTCCGGCCGGCGAGGGCGTAGGCGAACTCGTCGCTCCGGGCGATGCCGGTGACTTCGGCTCCGGCGTCGAGGAGCATCGCGACCGCCGGAGCGTGTTCGTCCTCGATGTCCGCCTCGGCCTGCCAGGTCGGGTTGCCCGCGCCGACGACCTGCCCGCGCACCGCGATGAGGTCCTTCACCGCCACGCAGACGCCGGCCAGCGGACCGGAGCCGCTGCCGGGGACGAGCGGGTCACCGAGCACGCGCCAGACGGACCGGTCGAACGCCAGCGCGCGTCCGGTGACGTGCGCCGTCCGGATCCGCCAGGAACCGTCCGTCCGGCACCAGAGCTGCGTCTGCAGACCACGTCCACCGTCGAGGAACCGGGACTCCCCCACGACCAGCACGGCATCCGGACCGAGGACCTGCACGTCCACGCCGATCAGGGCCCGACGGGCGACGCCACCGCGGGCCGACCGGAAGGCACTGATCTGCTCGTGTCCGCGGAGCACTCCGGCACCGTCACCACGGAGCGTGTCCGGCCCCGGTTCGAACAGCTCATCGAGCACCGCGGCGTCGTCCCGCATCAGGGCGTCTTCGTACCGGTGGAACGCCGACTCGAGGCCGGCGGGCCACGTCCCGGTCAGTCGCACGTCGCCACCGCGTCGAAGTCCGCCTTGCGGATGGTCGCGTGGGCACCGCAGACGAGGTCGACGACCTGCGAGATGCGGAAGTCCGTCGCCGCGCTGAGGTACGCGTAGGCCAGGTGCTCGTCGACACCCCACCGTGCACGGAGCAGCGTGATGGCCGCTCGGACGCACCGCCGCACGGCTTCGTCCAGGTCGGCGTCCATGCCGGTGGGCACCAGGAACTCGGTGGTCTCGGCGACCGGACCGACGAGGGCACCGAACCGTCGGAGTGCTGTGGTGCGCTGCACGACGTCGAGGCGCAGGGTCAGGCGGAGTGAGGCTTCCATCGCGGTGAGGGCGACCTCGCCGTCCCCCTGGGCGAAGTGCGGGTCGCCGACGTACACACCGGCGCCCGGCACCTGGACGGGCAGGTGCAGGGTCGAACCCGCGGTCAGCAGCGCGATGTCGATGTTCCCGCCGTGCGGCCCCGGCGGGACGGAGTGCGGTCGGACGTCGCTGTCGACGGTGACGCCGAGGATGCCGGGGAACGGCCGGAGCGGGAAGGTCACCACGCGGGGACCGCCGTCCACTACCGGCAGGCGTCCGTGGTCGACGCCGTCGCGCGTGACGACGTCGGCGAACACCGAGACCGGGTCCGCACCACGCGGGAGCTCCCCCGGCAGCGCACCACGGCCGTGCCGGTTCGAGATCACCCCGTAGGGCACGCGAGGCAGCGCCGCCAGGATCGACACCGACAGGACGTCGCCCGGTTCGGCCCCGGCGACGGCGATCGGTCGCGACACCACGTGCGGGCCGTCGGCCTCGTCGTTGCGGAGGTCCCGCACGATGTCGATCGCGTCCGCCAGCACGCCGCCCGGATCGACGCCGTGCCGCCCGAAGAACGCCACCGGGTCGGAGCCCTGGTCGGGCAGCAGGCCCTCGTGGCTGACGGTGTCGATGGTCACGACCGAGCCGGGCGCGACGGTGCGGACGGCGGCGTCGTGGCGACTCGGCAACCGTCCCCAGAGGACGTCGTCCGGCGTCGAGCCGAGGTGCACGTCGGCGGCGGTACGCGTCTCAGCCACGGTCGACCAGCTCTCCGGCGACGAGGTCGACCGTCGTGGTGCCGTCGGTGGTGCCGGTGATGCGCTGCCCGCGCAACCATGTCTGTGTCACCCGGCCGCGGACCCGCAGCCCGTCGAACGCGGACACCCGGTTCCGGTGCGCCAGCGCGTCGACGTCGATCGTGGCCTGGGCGTCGGGGTCGAACACGGCGAAGTGCGCCAGTGCCCCCGGCGCGATCCGGCCGCGGTCGGTGAACCCGGCGAGCGCCGCCGGCCCGGTCGTCACGGCGGGCAGGACGGCGTCGAGGGGCAGTCCGCGACGCGCCGCCTCGGTCCACAGCGCACGGAACCCGACCTGCAGGCCGGCGATGCCGCCCCACGCGAGGCCCCAGTCGTCGACCTTCAGGTCGGCGGTCGAGGGCGAGTGGTCCGAGACGACCATGTCGATCGTGCCGTCGAGCAGCCCGGCCCAGAGGGCGTCGCGGTTGGCGTCGTCGCGGATCGGCGGGCAGCACTTGTACGCCGTCGCGCCGTCGGGGATCGACCCGGACTCGAAGGCCAGGTAGTGCGGGCACGTCTCGACGGTGAGGCGGACGCCGTCGTCCTTCGCGGCGCGGATCATCGGGAGCGCACCGGCGTCGGAGAGATGGAGGACGTGCACCCGGGCACCGGTCTCCCGCGCACCGTCGATCACGCGGGCGATGGCGGACCGCTCGGCCTGGACGGGTCGGGTGTCGAGGAAGTCCTGGTACCGGACCCCCAGTGCGTCGTGGTCGACGAGGTGGTCCGGGTCTTCGGCGTGGACGATGAGGAGCGCGTCGAGTGCGGCGACCTCGGCGATCGCGGCACGCAGCTGCGTCGGGTCGAGGTGCGGGAACTCGTCGACGCCGGACGGCGCGGTGAAGCACTTGAAACCGAAGACCCCGGCGGCGTGCAGGTCGGCGAGGGCACCCGCGTTGTCGGGGACGGCTCCGCCCCAGAACCCGACGTCGACCGCGACGCGTCCGGTGGCACTGGCCTGTTTGACCCGGAGCGCGGGGACGTCGACGGTGGCCGGGATCGAGTTGAGCGGCATGTCGATGATCGTCGTCACCCCGCCGAGCGCCGCCGCACGGGTGGCCGAGGCGAAGCCCTCCCACTCGGTGCGTCCGGGCTCGTTCACGTGGACGTGGGTGTCGACGAGTCCGGGCAGCAGGACGTGAGCGTCGGGGACGGTCTCGTCACGGTCGGCGACGACGTCGGCGTCGATCGGCCCGACGGACGCCACCCGCCCGTCGCGGACGACGACGGCGGCGGGTCGGAAGGCGCCGTCGACCCAGGTCCGGTGGGCACGGAGGACGAGGTCGGCGGGCAGGACCGTGTCGGCGACGGCGGCCGTCTGGAGGTCCGTCATGCGTCCGCCCCGACCATCGCGCGGGCAGCGTCGAGCTCGAACGAGGCGAGCACCCCCGTGAACCGCTTGGGCGGCGGCGCGGCGTACTCGCCGTGCTTGCCGGTGGTCAGTCCGAGTCGGACGAGCGTCTCGGCCAGGAGGGTCGTGGCGCTGACCCCGTCGACGACCGGTGCACCGATCTCGTCGGACACTGAAGCGCAGAACTCGGCCATCCCGGCGCAGCCGAGCACCACGGCGTCGGCACCGTTCGCGATCACCCGACGGCACTCGTCGACGACGAGCTCGCGGGCGCCCGAGGACGGGTCGTCGAGCTGCAGCACGGGCACCTCGCACGCCCGGACCTCGGCCAGCAGGGACGCGCAGCCGTAGCGGTCGGCGAGTTCCCGCGCACGACCGGTCGTCCGCTCGAGCGTGGTCACGACGCCGAACCGCCGACCGAGCATCGCGGCGGTGCGGAACGCGCCTTCGGCGATGCCGATCACCGGGCCGCGGGCGATCTCCCGCGCAGCGTCGATCCCCGGGTCACCGAAGCAGGCGACGACGGTGGCGTCCACGCCGACCTGCTCCCCCGCCAGCACCTGTTCGAGGAGCCCCGGCACGGCCAGCGCTTCCTCGTAGTGGCTCTCGATCGACGCCGGACCCATGCTGGGCTGCACGGCTTCGATGACCGTTCCCGGTCCGGCGACCGCGGCCGCGGCGCGACCGATGGCCGCCGTCATCGACGCGGTGGTGTTGGGGTTGACGACGCGGATGCGCATCGGGGTCCTTCCGGTGGAGCGGGTGGAGCGTGGGTGGTGACGATCCTGGCGGGGTGGTAGCGGGCCTCCCGGCTGTCCACAGGGGCACCTGCCGGAGTCGGTGCGGCAGTGCCCCTGTGGAGGAGATGTCCCCCGGTCAGGCGCGACCGAGGGCGGCGCCGTCGTCGACCGTCGGGTCGTCGGCGTCGAGCAGCGGCATGGCCGGCGACCGGCGTTCGAGCGCCCAGAAGACGACGAGCCCGAGACCGCAGCCGATGAACCAGCTGTAGCTGCTCAGCCACGGGACGACCCCGAGCGCCGGCGGCAGCACGGCACTGGCGACCGACACCGCCCCGGTGGTGACGAGGGTCCAGATCGCGTTCGGGTTGAAGCCCTTCCGGTACCAGTACCGACCGGCCGGGTCCTTCGAGTACATGTCGTCGACGGCGACCCGCTGCTTGCCGACGATGTAGTAGCCGGCGATCAGGATGCCGAAGAGCGGGCCGATCAGTGCCCCGAGGACGCCGAGCGTGTACAGGATCGCCTGGTCGTTGCCGTACCAGTTCCACGGGGTGAGCAGCACGGAGCCGACCGCGGCGATCATGCCGCCCATCCGCCAGCTGATCCGGCGGGGTGCGACGTTCGAGAAGTCGAACGCGGGGCTGATGAAGTTCGCGACGATGTTGATGCCGACCGTGGCCGTGACGAACGTCAGTCCGCCGAGCAGGATCGCGAACGGGGCGCCGATCGCCTGGACGGTCTCGATCGGGTCGGTGATGAGCTTGCCGAACACCGGGACCGTCGCGCTGGCGCACAGCACGGTGAGGATCGAGAAGAACAGGAAGTTGATCGGCAGTCCGAGCAGGTTGCCGCGCTTCACCGCGGCGAAGGACTTGCCGTACCGCGAGAAGTCGCCGAAGTTGAGCATCGGACCGGAGAAGTAGCTGACGACCAGGGCGATCGCCGACAGCATCACCGGGATGCTCGCACCGAACGACATCGGGGCGCCGACCGAGAGCGTCAGCGAGATGTTGCCGATGCCGGCGGTGGCGACGAGGTACACCGCGAGCGCGATCATCACGACGTACACGGCGGGACCGGCCCAGTCGATGAACTTCCGGATCGCGTCCATGCCCATCCAGAACAGGGCGCCCTGCGCGACCCAGAGCACGGCGTACGAGATCCAGCCGAGCGCGTTCAGCCCGAGGAACGACGGCTCGAGGAGAGCGGCTGCCCCGGGGATGAACTTGAGGAACACGATGTTGAGCGACTGCGCGGCGAGGAAGGTCTGCACGCCGTACCAGGCCATCGCGATGAGCCCGCGGATGATGGCGGGGACGTTCGCGCCGAGGACGCCGAAGACCGCGCGGTTGATCACCGGGTACGGCACACCGGTGCGCTGCGAGGGCTTGGCGACGAGGTTCGCGAAGACCTGCACGATGAGGATGCCGACGACCAGGGCGACGAGCACCTGCCAGCTGGCGATCCCGAGGGCGAAGAGCGACCCGGCGGTGACGTAGCCGCCGACCGAGTGCACGTCCGACATCCAGAACGCGAAGACGTTGTAGCTGGTCCAGGTCTGCTTCCGCAGCGGGGCGAGGTCCTCGTTGGTGAGGGCCGGGTCGTACCCGGGCTTGATCAGACCGGCGCCCGCGGGGGCGGCCGGCGTGAGGGGGGCGTGGGGCGCTGCGACGGGTGCCGCGACTTCTGTTGCCATGACGTCCTCCGGAAGGGAGAGAGGGTGAGGTCGGCGTCTGCCTGGGCACGAAGCTACGGACCCCGGTCGCGCCGCCCGTTTCCCCCGTGTGACGACCGTGTGACATCACACCCGTCTTGGAACGATCGTTCCGAGATGGGCGGCGAGCCGACGAACGGGAGGCTGTCGGCAGGATGACGAGGAGGGGTGCGATCTCCGCCTCCAGGGGGAGGCGGCCGCATCCGCGGCCCCCGTACCGTGGGCGGCGATGATCGAAGTACAGCACCTCTCCAAGCGCTACGGCCCCAAGCTCGCGGTCGACGACGTCTCGTTCGTCGTGCACCCCGGCAGCGTCACCGGCTTCCTCGGCCCGAACGGCGCCGGCAAGTCGACCACCATGCGCATGATCATGGGGCTCGACCAGCCGACCTCCGGCACGGCGACCGTCAACGGCCGGCCGTACCAGAGCTTCCGCGACCCGCTCCGGCAGGTCGGCGCGCTGCTCGAGGCGAAGGCGGTGCACTCCGGTCGGAGCGCGTACAACCACCTCCTCGCGCTCGCGGCGACGCACGGCATCCCGAAGCAGCGGGTGCACGAGGTCATGGACATGACCGGCATCGAGTCCGTCGCCCGCAAGCGCGTCGGCGGCTTCTCGCTCGGCATGGGCCAGCGACTCGGCATCGCCGCGGCGCTGCTCGGCGACCCGCAGACCCTGATCCTCGACGAGCCGGTCAACGGCCTCGACCCGGACGGCGTCCTCTGGGTCCGGCAGCTCGCCCGCCGGCTGGCCGGTGAGGGCCGCACCGTGTTCCTCTCCAGCCACCTCATGAGCGAGATGGCCCAGACCGCCGACCGCGTCGTCGTGCTCGGTCGCGGCAAGGTGCTCGCCGACGCCCCGATCGCGGAGTTCGTCGCCGGCGCCGGGGGTCCCTCCGGGCAGGTCAACCTGGCCCGCGTGGTCGTCCGCACCCCGATGCCCGACCAGCTCTTCACGGCGATCGGCCCCAACGCGACGGTCACCCCGCGTGACGACGGCTCGTTCCTGGTCGTCGGCCCGGACGCCCCGACCGTCGGTGACATCGCCGCCCGCGCCGGGGTCGTCCTGCACGAGCTCACCCCGACCGGCGCGAGCCTGGAAGAGGCCTACATGGCCCTGACGCGCGACGACGTCGAGTACCGATCGGAGGGAGCCCGATGAGTGCCCCGCAGAAGACCGACCAGCCGACCACCCAGCAGCACCGCCACCGTGGGGACCTGTCCTCGCGCGACGTGCACCTCAGCTACACCCGACTGGTCCGCAGCGAGTGGATCAAGTTCCGGAGCATCCGGTCGACGTTCTGGTGCTACGCCGTCATCGCCGTCCTGACCCTCGGCCTCGCGGTCCTGCTCGGATCCGTCTCGGAGCCGTCCGGCGCCGAGCAGACCGCGGTCGGCGCGAACGCCACGATCGTCAGCATCAACACCGTCAGCGTCTACCTGACCGCCCTGGTCGTCGGCGTGCTCGGCGTGCTCATCATCACCGGCGAGTACGCCACCGGACAGATCCGATCGACCTTCACCGCCGACCCGGGCCGGACCGGCGTGCTGCTCGCGAAGGCGACCGTGCTCGCGGTCACCACCTTCGTCGTCAGCGCGGTGGCGAACTGGATCGGCGTCGCGATCTCGACGGCGCTGCAGGCCGGCAAGGGCCTGGAGCCCGACCTGGCCGACCCGTCCGTCTGGATGCCGATCCTGGGTGCGTCGATCGACGTCACCCTGCTGGCACTCCTGGCGTTCGGCATCGGCCTGCTGGTCCGCTCGTCGGCGGGCGGCATCGCGATCACCCTCGGCATCCTGCTCGTGCTGCCGGTCGTCATCAGCCTGGTCGCCGGGCTGGCGAACCTGGACTGGCTGAACGACGTCACGAAGTTCCTGCCCGACGCGGCCGGCGCGAACCTGTACCAGTTCGACTCGGGTGCCCCGGCGCCGAAGGGCCTCACGCTCAACGGCTGGAGCGGCGGCGGCGTGCTGCTGGCCGAGGTCCTCGTCTTGAACGCCTTCGCGATGATCGTGGCCAAGCGCCGCGACGTCTGACCCAGACGGTACGAGCCGCACCCCCAACACCACCAGCACGACCCGCAGCACCAGCACTACCCGCACCACCAACACGGGAGGCCCCGGGGGGCGCCCCCCCCGGGCGCCCCGGGCGCCGGGCCGCCCCCCCCCCCCGGCCCCCCCCCCCCCGCGCCCCCCCCCCCGCGCCCCCCCCCCCGCCCGGGCGCCCCGGGGGGGGCCGCCCCCCGGGGGGAGATACACAAAAC
>NZ_JARUXD010000036.1:0-35480 GCF_030433875.1 Curtobacterium sp. PsM8
GCGCTTGGGGGCGCGCGGTGCGACCCCCCCCACCCGCACCCCCTCGCGGGTGGGGCCCCCCCCCGGCCCCGGCGCGGGCCGCCACAACCCCCCCCCCCCCCCCCCCCCCCGGGGGGGGCCTCTTCGCATCCCGGCACCCGTGCCACAGCGAACCGTCCGACCACCAGGGGCAGCATGACCGACGTCGACCTCGAGTTCGCCCGGGTCCGCCAGGTACTCGACCGTCCGACGCTCCGACTGATGTCGCGTCCGACGAGCGCCGCGGTCGTCTCGGTGTTCCGCACGGTGTTCGACCGCGACGTGCAGTACGTCCCGGCCGACCGGATGCACCTGCAGGTCGAGGAGCACGTCGCGCGCCTGCAGGCCACGGGTGCGCGGGTGCCGGCGAGCGACTCCACGACCGGTGACCTGCCGGCCGGCGAGGCCCCGCGTCCGAACGGCCGGTCGCTCTGCCGCGAGTGGGTGGCCGCGCAGTGGCTGGTCCGCTCGAACTCCCCCGACGGCGACGAGCAGTACAGCCTGACCAGTCACGCTCTCGAAGCCCTGAGCCTGATCGACGCGCTGTCCTCCGAGCGCGCACTCATCAGCGAGAGCCGCCTGGCGATGATCGTCGACGCCGTGCACCGCTGGGCCGCCCGTGCCGAACCCGACCGGGACACCCAGGTCCGCCGGCTCGACGCCCAGATCGCCGAGCTGCAGGCCGAACGCGACCGCCTGGCCCGCGGCGACGAGGTCGTCACGGTCGACGAGGACCGGATGCGCGACGGCTACACGAACATCACCGACCTGATCCGCCAGCTGCCGAGCGACTTCAAGCGCGTCGAGGAAGCGGTCGCGACGATGCACCGCGAGATCGTCGAGGACTTCCGACAAGAGGTCCGCCCGATCGGCGAGATCCTCGACGACTACCTCGCCCGCACCGACAACCTGATGGAGTCGACCCCCGAGGGCCGGGCGTTCCAGGGAGCGTTCGAGCTGCTGCGTGACGACGCCCTGCTCCTCCGGCTCCGCGACGACATCACCACGATCCTCGAGCACCCGTTCGCGGGCTCCCTCAGCCCGACCGAACGGCGGACCTTCCGTGGCACGGTCGGCATCCTCCGCCAGGGCATCGAGGACGTCCTCGCCCAGCGCCGGATGCTGACGGCCACGCTCCGCGACCAGATCGTCGCCCACGATGTGGTGCGCGACCGCGAACTCGACGCCGTGCTCCGCTCCGTCAACCGCGGCCTGGCTGCCTGGATGGACGCCGGCTCGGCCCGCGACCGCGTCCCGCTCGGACTGCTGCCGCCGTCCGCCGCGGTCGGCACGCTCCGCGAACGGTTCTACGACCCGGACGCCGAGTCCGTGCCGCCGCCGATCGAGGAACCGGACGACGACGTGTTCGAGGATCTCGACGTCGAGTCACTCCGCCGCCACGGCGGTCCGCTGCTCGCCGAGCTGCGCGACGTCCTGGCGCACGCTGCAACCGGCTCCAGCGTCGAGGCCTTCCACGCGCTGCCCGCCGAGCAGCGCCGGCCCGTCGAGCTCTTCGGACTCGCCCACCTGCTCACCGGACACGACGACTTCGAGGCGGGCACGGCCTCCGCCCCGCACCACACGGTCCGGCCCGACGGCGAGCCGGTCACCTTCCACATGCCCACCGCCGCCCTCGCCCCGGCGGGCGACGCACCGCACCACGACGACGAACCCGGCCAGGAGGCACGGTGAGCGACACGACGCCAGCACCCGTCCACGACGAGGTCACCTCGGTCGACGACGGACTCGACGACGCGACCGGTGCGTACGAGCACGCGGCCGAGTCCGAGTCTGAGTCCGAGTCCGAGCGGGACGAGAGCACCTTCGCGCTGTTCGAGGGTGACGAGGGTCGCCTCGACGAACCGCAGCGCCGTGCCCTTGTCGCGCTGCTGCGCCACCCGTACGTCAGCGCCCGCACACACAGTGACGAGTGGCGCGCCGTCCTGGACGCCGAACACCAGCTGCGGTCGCGACTCAACGACCTGTTCCTCGAACTGCACGTCGATCGGGACCGCGAGGTCGCCTTCAAGCGCCAGGCCCGGTCCGAGAGCACCCGACGCGGCTTCCCGACCCTGCTCCGTGACGCCCCGTACACCCGCGAGGAGACGATCGTCCTCGTCTACCTGCGGATGCGCCTGCGAGCCGACGCCCGACCGGGGCCCGACCAGGTCGTCGTGGACCGGGCCGAGATCCTCGGGCACGTCTCCGGGTTCCGGCCGGCGACCGCGACCGACCGCACCCGCGACGAGGCCCGCGTGGCGAAGGCGATCGAGCGCCTGGTGACGGCCCGGGTGCTGCTGAAGACCACCGACCCGGACCGCTTCCGGATCGCGAGCGTCATCGAGGTCCTCCTGCCCCTCGAGCGACTGGTCGAGCTCGACCGGTGGCTGACGAGCACGGCGCTGCGGAACGCGACCACCGACGGGGGTGCGGCGACCGACGGGGGCGATCCGGGCCTCCCGGCCAGCGAGGACGACACCGACGTCGAGACCGACACCGACGCCGAGCCGGACACCGGGACCGACGGCGACGACACCGAGGAGGACCGCGCGTGAGCACCGTCGACATCGACACCACGGGCATCCCCGCCCTGTTCGACACCGTCGCGCAGTGGCGCGCCGAGTCCATGCAGGTCGTCAACTGGGGCGGCTTCCAGGGCCACCGCCAGGTCGAGCTCTCCGGCACGGCGACGCTCATCTCCGGTGCCTCCGGAACCGGCAAGTCGACGCTGATGGACGCCTACCTGGCGGTCATGATGCCGTCCGACGTGCCGTTCAACGGCGCCTCGAACGACGCGACGACCGGGCGTGCCCGGAGCGCCGACCAGCGGAACCTGCTGACCTACCTGCGCGGCAAGGTCGACACCCGGCGTGACCCGGAGACCGGCGCGCTCAAGGACGTCACGCTCCGCGGCGACGAGCAGACCACGTGGGGCGCCGTCGCCGTCACGTTCCGGAACGACGACGAGCGGCGGTTCACCGTCCTCCGCGCCTACATCGTGCCGCGCCGTGCCCGCGGTGTGGCGGACATCCAGATGACCATGGCGACCGTCGACGACGTGTTCGACCTGCGTCGGCTCGAGGACTTCGTGCCCTCCCGGTTCGCCCACCTCGAGCTCACCGGCCGGATCCCGGGGCTCGTGATCCGCGACACCTACCAGGAGCTCGCGTACACGCTGCAGACCCGGCTGGGCATCGGCGACTCCGGTGGCGGCAACCGGGCGATGCGCCTGCTCGCTCGCATCCAGGCCGGGCAGCACATGCCGACCGTCGACGCCCTCTACAAGTCCCTCGTGCTCGAAACCCCCGGCACGTACGAGGCGGCCGACCGTGCCCTCGCGCACTTCGCCGCCCTCGACGAGGCGTACGAGGCGATGGACACCGAGGAGCGCAAGGTCCGCATCCTCTCCCCCATCACCGAGCTGCACGACGAGATCGAACGCTCCCGTGCGGCCGCGGCAGCCCTCGACGGCATCGCGACCGGCGCCGACGTCTCCCCCTTCGCGCACTGGACGGCGTCGCGGAAGCGGGAGCTGCTCGACCTGGAGGTCGAACGGAACACCCGTGAGCGCACCGCCACGCGCGCCGAGGTCGAGGCCGCCTCGGCCCGGCACGCCGCGGTGGAGGTCGAACTGCGGGACGCCGAGGCCCGGCTGCGCGACTCCGGCGGCAACGCGCTGGCGCAGCTCGAGGACCGCATCGACCGCGGCACCCGGGAACGCGCCGCCGTCGCCCGCACCCGCGAGGTCTTCGACGAGCGCACCGCTCCCCTCGGCGAACCGCTGAGCACCGAGGCCGAGTTCACCGAGGCGCAGCGTGCCAGCCACGAGTTCCTCGGCACCTACGGCGCCCGTCGCGACGACCTGGACAGCCGTCGCGACGCGCTCACCCGCGAGGAGTACCCGCTCCTCGACCGCGAGCGGACCCTGCGCCAGGAGCGCCGGTCGCTCGAGCACCGTCAGGGCGCCATGCCGCTGCCGATGCACGAGGCCCGCGTCGCGATGGCCCGGGCCGCCGGCCTCGACCCCGCTGACGTCCCCTTCGTCGCCGAACTGCTCGACGTGCTGCCCGCCGAGGAACAGTGGCGCGCCGCGATCGAGTCCGTGCTCGCCCCGGTCGCCCGCACCCTGCTCGTCGACGAGGACCGCCTCGACGACTTCAGCGCCGCCATCGACTCCCTGCGCCTGCCGGTGCGGGTGCAGTTCGAGGGGGTCCCGATGGGGCCGCACCTCGACCTGCCGGGTGACAGCTCGATGGTCTCCGGCAAGCTCGCGATCAAGCCCTCCCCGTTCAGCACGTGGGTCCGGGAGCGGATCGAGTCCGACCGGATCGACGCACGCTGCGTCGAGGACGCCGCCGACCTGGGCGGTGGCGGACGCCGTGTCACCGCCGCCGGGCAGCTCCGCGACGGCCGCCGCGGCGCCCACGGCGACCGTCGCCAGGCGAACGTCATCGGCTTCACGAACGAGTCACGGGTCCGCTCCGTCGAGACCGAGCTCGCCGAGATCGCCGCGGACCTCACCGCCCTGGAGGCCCGCCGCACCGACATCGCGCAGGACCTGGCCGCCCTCGACGCGCTCCGCACCGCCCACCAGCACCGCGTGGACGTCACGTGGGACGCCGTCGACGTGGCCGGCGCCGACGCGTCGCTCACCCGCCTGGAGGACGAGCGGCAGGCCCTCCTGGCCGCCGACGACGGGTTGCGGACGCTCCGCGAGTCGGTCGCCCGCCTGCGTTCGGCACTCGACGAGGCCGCCGACCGCCGCTCCGCCGCACGCCTGAGCGTCAAGCGGCTCGAGGAACGCCACGCGGTGCTCGTCGACGGCCAGGACGCCGCCAGCGAGATCCTGGAGCGCTTCACCGATGCGCCGGAGCGGCTGCCGGACGAGCAGCAGGAACGCCTGCTCGCCGAGGCCTTCGACGAGGTCGGGGCCCCTGACGGCGTGGACGGCTTCGACGACGCGACCAAACGCCTCCGGAGGCGACTCGAGGAGCGGCTGTCGCAAGCCCTCGACGGCGCCGCGACCGCCTCGGTGGCGCTCACCACGACGTTCGAGCGCTACCAGGACGCGTGGGCGGACCCGAACCTCGGCACCGGGGTGGCGTCGTACCCGGACTACCGGGCGATCCTCGACCAGATCGTCGCCACGGGCCTCCACGCCCGACGCAGCGAGTGGCGTCGCCGGTTGTCGCAGTGGAGCGGCGAGGACCTCGTGCCGCTCTCGGGCGCCTTCGACCGCGCGGTCGTGGAGATCGAGGAGCGGCTCGAGCCGGTCAACGAGATCCTGCGCGACCTGCCGTTCGGCGCCAACCGCGACCGGTTGAAGATCGTGATCCGCCGGGTCACCCGCGAGGACGTCACCCAGTTCCGCAAGGAGCTCCGCGCCCTGTCCGCGTCGGTCGACACCGAGCTGACCGACGACGTCCTCGAGACCCGGTTCCGACGCCTGCGCCGGTTCATGGCCGTCATCCGGCCCGACCCGGAGTCCCCGCGCGGCCGGACGACGCAGCGGGACGCCGTCCTCGACGTCCGCCGGCACATGGAGATCACGGCCGTCCGCTACAACACCGCGGGCGACGACCTGGGCGTGTACTCGTCGCTCGGCGACAAGTCCGGTGGGGAGACGCAGGAGCTCGTGGCGTTCATCGTCGGCGCGGCGCTGCGGTACCAGCTCGGCGACGAGACCCGGCCCCGGCCACGGTTCGCCCCGGTGTTCCTCGACGAGGCGTTCATCAAGGCCGACTCCGAGTTCGCCGGGCGTGCCGTGACGGCGTGGCTGCGGCTCGGGTTCCAGCTCGTGGTCAGTGCGCCGCTCGACAAGGTCACGGCCCTGGAGCCGTCGATGGAGCGGCTGCTGTCGATGCGGAAGCACCCGGACACCGGGTACTCGTCGGTGACGGAGATCCGGCGGGACTGAGTCCGGCTCCGGGTCCTTGCCGGTTCTGCCGGGTCGCTGCCGGTTCGCTGCCGATTCGTTCGTGGGGCTCCGGCGGTAGGGTCGTGGCGTGTTCGGACGTCGCGCTCCCCGCCCTGCTGCCCACGACGACCCCGCCGGGGCGGTGCCCTCGGACGTCCCGGTGCTCGGCATCGGTGCCGTCGTCCGGGTGGTCCCGTCGGACCGCGGCGACCAGTGGGCGGACGACCCGATCGGGCTCATCGTCGCTCCGGGAGGCGCGCAGCTCGCCGGGTACGCCGGCGCCGGTGTGCGGGTGGCCTGGGTCGTCGAGTTCGACGAGCCCGCCTACACGACGAACGGCCGCGGCCCGTTCGAGCGCGCGACCGTCCAGAGTCGTCAGTTGGTGCCGGTCCCGATGGAGCCGGAGACCGTGGACGCCGGAGCGTCCTGACCGGTCAGTACTCTTCGGAGCCGGACTTCATCATGGCGGCGAAGGCCAGGCAGGTCCCGAAGCCACCGAGGACGCCGATGCCGATGATGATGCCTGCGATGAGCTCGAGCATGGGGTGACTCCTCGTGGTCCGGTGCTGTTCAGCTGTGGCCAAGGCTACCGGATGGCGCCTGTCCGACGTGCGGTGCCGCGCGCGCTGCCCGCGGCGGCGCGGAGCTAGCGGATGCCGCGCATGAGTCGGAGGACCGGCCGGGCGATGACGAGCAGGACGATGCCGACCACGACGGCGACCAGGCCGAGGACCGTGAAGTACGGCGCCTCGTTCTCCGGGTCGTAGTACCGCGAGAGCACACCGGTCAGCGCCGTCCCGAGCGACACCGACAGGAAGAACAGCGCGACCATCTGCGTCTGGAACTTCGACGGCGCGAGCTTCGTGGCGACGGACTGCCCGGACGGCGAGAGCAGCAGCTCCGCGATGGTGAACACGAGCAGGATGCCGACCAGGGCGAGCAGCGGCGTGCCGTTCTCCCCGGTGCCGACGAAGGGCAGGAAGAGCAGGAACGCCACGCCCATGATCCCGGTGCCCAGGCCGAACTTGGTCGGGGTGGACGGCTGGCGGTCGCCCAGGCGTGTCCACAGCGCGGCGAAGAGCCCGGACAGCGCGATGATCATGATCGGGTTGATCGACTGCACCCACGACACCGGCATCGGGAAGCCGAACAGGTCGCGGTCCAGGCGCTGGTCGGCGTAGACCGTCACGACGGTGAACTGCTGCTGGTAGAGCGACCAGAACACCGCGCTGCCGATGAACAGCGGGATGAACGCGAACACCCGGGAGCGCTCGTCCGAGGTCAGGCCGCTGGACAGGATCACCACGAAGTACGCGATGGTGGCGACGACCACGACGGCGACCACCACGACCGGCAGCGTCGAGACGTTGAGCAGTCCGGTGAGCACGGCCACCGCGACGACCACGACCGCGACGACGGCCACGACGACGACCAGCGGGTACCGCGACCGCGGCAGCGGGTTCGTGACGTGCTGCACCGCGTCGGGGAGCTTCCGACGGCGGACCGCGTACTGCACGAGTCCCGCAGCCATGCCGACCGCGGCGAGCCCGAAGCCGTAGTGGAAGCCGAGCGTCGACTGCAGCAGCCCGGTGAGCAGCGGCCCGGCGAACCCGCCGAGGTTCACCCCCAGGTAGTAGAGCGAGAACCCGGCATCGCGGCGCGGGTCGTCCCGCGTGTACAGCGAGCCGACGATCGTCGTCGCGGTGGCCTTGAGCCCGCCGGACCCGAGTGCGATGAGCACGAGGCCGACGCCGATGCCCGCGACGCCCGGCACCAGGGCGAGTGCGATGTGCCCGAGCATCACGACGACGGCGCTGCCGAACAGGGTGCGGTCCGCACCGATCAGCCGGTCCGCGACCCAGGCGCCGATGATCGTGAAGAGGTACACCGACCCGCCGTAGGCGCCCATGATCCCCTTGGCGAGACCCTCGTCGATGCCCAGGCCGCCACGCGTGACCGAGTAGTACATGTACAGCAGGACGATGCCCTGCATGCCGTAGAACGAGAAGCGCTCCCACAGCTCGACGGCGAAGGGCGTGGACAGCTCGAACGGCTGCCCGAAGAAAGTGCGTCCGGCGCTGCGCCGCTCGGGCTTCGTGGTGCTCGACATGGCGGAGAGTGTGCCCCTGGAACGGGGGCCGTACCGAATCGTTGCCAGGGTCTCGACCGATGTCCCGGGCGGGTCTTGGAGGGTTCCCACGAACGGCGCCGGGTCGCCGGGCCGCCCGGTTGTCGCCCTGGCACGGCTGTCATGCCATCCGCACCGCCGGTGCCTACGCTGGCCTGGTCGGACCGCCGTGCAGTGACGCGGTCCGTGCACCGTGCAGTCCAGGAGGCACCCGATGGTCGACATCGCACCAGTCCGCAGCAACGCCGAACGCCGCCCGACCGACACCGGCAGCGCGCCGAAGGCCGACGCCACCGGTGACCCGGCCGCGGGGACCCCGACCGGCAGCACCGACACCGACGTCCGCATCGACGTCGACCTGCTCGCCGAGCACCTGCTCGGTCGTTGGGCGGAGGACCGCCGGATCTCCCGCCGCCTGGCCCGCGACCCCGCGCTGCACAAGATCGAGGGACAGCCGATCGCCGAACACCGCGCCCGGGTCTTCGAGCAGCTCCGCATCCTGGTCGACGCCGGCGCGATCCAGCGCCCCTACCCGCTCGAGTTCGGCGGCCAGGACAACCACGGCGGCAACCTGGCGGCGTTCGAGGAGCTCACCGTCGCGGACCCGTCGCTGCAGATCAAGGCCGGCGTGCAGTGGGGGCTCTTCGCCTCCGCCGTGCACCACCTCGGCACCGAGCGGAACCACCGCGAGTTCCTGCCCGGCATCATCGCCTTCGACGTCCCCGGCTGCTTCGCGATGACGGAGACCGGCCACGGTTCCGACGTGCAGAACATCGCCACCAGCGCGACCTACGACCCGGAGACGCAGGAGTTCGTGGTGCACACGCCGTTCCGCGGTGCGTGGAAGGACTACATCGGCAACGCCGCCCTGCACGGCAAGGCCGCCGTCGTGTTCGCCAAGCTCGTCACCCAGGGCGTCGACCACGGCGTGCACGCGTTCTACGTCCCGCTGCGCGACGACGACGGCTTCCTGCCCGGGGTCGGCGGCGAGGACGACGGCGTCAAGGGCGGCCTCAACGGCATCGACAACGGACGGATTTGGTTCGACCACGTCCGGATCCCCCGCACGAACCTGCTCAACCGCTACGGCGACGTCGCCGAGGACGGCACCTACTCCTCGCCCATCGAGTCCCCCGGCCGCCGGTTCTTCACCATGCTCGGCACCCTCGTGCAGGGTCGGGTCTCGCTCGACGGTGCCGCGGTCGTCGCGCAGAAGGTCGGCCTGCAGATCGCCCTGACCTACGCCATGCAGCGCCGGCAGTTCCCGACCGGTGACGGGCAGGAGGGCGTGCTCCTCGACTACGGCCGTCACCAGCGCCGCCTGATCCCGCGTCTGGCGACGGTGTTCGCGCAGTCGTTCGCCCACGAGAAGTTGCTGCAGACCTTCGACGACGTGTTCAGCGGACGGGCCGACACCCCGGAGCGCCGCGAGGACCTCGAGACCCAGGCCGCGGCGTTCAAGTCGATGTCGACCTGGTCGGCCCTCGACACGCTGCAGGAGTGCCGGGAGGCGACCGGCGGCGCGGGGTTCCTCGCCGAGAACCGGATCACGAGCCTCCGGTCCGACCTGGACGTGTACGTGACGTTCGAGGGCGACAACACCGTGCTGTTGCAGCTCGTCGGCAAGCGCCTGCTGACCGACTTCCGCAAGGCCGCGCCGCGGGATGCCGCGTCGACCGCGAAGTTCGTCGCCGCCCAGGTCGGGTCGAAGCTCGCTGACGCCACGGGCCTCCGTCGACTCGGTCAGACCGTTTCGGACCGCGGGTCGCTCGCGGCCTCGGTCACCGACCTGCAGGACGCCGGCACCCAGCGAGCACTGCTGGCCGGGCGTGTCGAGACGATGGTGACCGAGATCGGGATGCGACTGCGCACCGCGGGCAAGGACCGTGCCCGCGCGGCCGTGCTGCTCAACCGGTCGCAGCACGAGCTCATCGAGGCGTCGAAGGCGCACGCGGAGCTCATGCAGTGGGACGCGTTCACCGACGCGATCGCGGATGTGCCGCCGGGTGACACGCAGACCGTGCTCGTCTGGCTGCGGGACCTGTTCGCCCTCGGGCTGATCGAGCAGCACCTCGACTGGCACCTGCTGCACGGCCGGCTGTCGGCGCAGCGGGCCCGTGCGGTGTCGGCGTACGTCGACCGGCTCGTGGCGCGGATCCGCCCGGTCGTCCCGCAGTTGCTCGAGTCCTTCGGCTACGAGCCCGAGCACGTCCGCTCTCCCATCGCCGCCGGTGCCGAGCAGGCCCGCCAGGACGAGGCCCGCGCCTGGTACGCCGCCGAGCGTGCTGCCGGTCGTCTCCCCGAGCAGGAGAAGAAGCCCCGCCCGTAGGCGCGACCCGAACCTGCACGACGGCATCCGCCCGGTACCGCGACTTCTCGCGGTGCCGGGCGGTTCCCGTCCGCGCCGCGGGCGGCGCTGGCGCGGCGAGGACCCGCACAACAGGAACCCGCGCGAACCGCGGGATCCCGCGGCGCGGGCCGGGCGCGGTTCGGCGCAGCCGAACGCCGCCGCGCGTCGGGAGGCGCGCAGCGCCGCGCGGCGGCGGCCGCGGCGGCAGCCGCGCGCAGCGCGTCAGTCGGCGGCGGGAGGCCGCGGAGCGCCGAGCGCGGCGCGCAAGCGCGCCTCGGCGTCGTCGTCGGCGCCTGCGGCGGCGGCGACGTTCGCCTCGGCCACGGCCCGGACGACCTCTTCGCGCTGGATCTTCACGCCACGCGGGGCGTCGATCCCGATGCGCACGCCGTCTCCGCGGGAGTCGAGCACCGTGATGACGATGTCGTCACCGATGAGGATCCGCTCGCCGACCTTCCGCGTGAGTACCAGCACCGGACCAGCCTAGCGACTCCCCCGCCGACGACCCGGCAGCGACGAGCACCGGCACCAGCACCGGCACGGGTCAGAGCGTGCGGACCGGGACCCCGAGCAAGCGGACGGTCTCCGGGGTGGCGGTCTCCTCGGCACCGATCGCCAGGACGCCGGCGATCGGCACCCCGACCTCGACCACGGCGGTCAGCATCGCGACGGCGTCCTCGTGTTTCCGCCCGACGTCGACGACGACCCACACCTGGTCCGGCGCGAGCGAGGCGGTGGTCGCCACGTCCGTCCACGCGGCGACCGCGAGCAGCGCCACGCCGTCGCGGACCGCATCGGCACGGGCGAGGATCCCGCTCCGCCGGTCCGAGGCGGCCGTCGCACGCAGCCCGTGCCGGTTCGCGAAGACCCCGGCGGCGGCGTCCACGTCGGTGGCGCGGCCGACGAGCAGCACCAGGTCGCCGTCGGCCGAACGGACGGCGGGTGCGGGCGGCGGGACCGGTGTCTGCACGGCCGCGGTGACGGTGTTCGCGGCAGCCGCGGCGCCGGGGGCGAGCAGCTCGGCACGCAGGTCGGCCCAGGGGTCGGTCTCCGCGCCTCCCGGCAGGCTGGTGACGGCGCCCTCGGTGACGGACGGGAGGCCCGACTCGCCCGGCACAGATCGGCCGGCGGCCCGGCGCGGCTGAGCCAGCCCGTCGGACGCGAAGCCGTCGAGGACGGACGCGAAGGCGTCCGCACGGGTGCCCGCGGTGCCGTCGGTCTCGGCGATGCGGGACTCGGCCGCCTCGGCGTCCGCGAGGAGCGCTGCGATCCCGACCCGCTTGGCCGGGGAGGAGGCGATGGCGACCCGGGCGGTGGGCGGGTCGAGCGGGTCGGGGACCTCGATGACGGCCTCGACGTGTGCCTTCCGGAACAGCCCGGCGACCCCGCCGGTGGTGACCCGTTCGGCGGAGACGATGCGGGCGCCGGGGCCGAACTCGGCGAGGACGCTGGCGCGGACCTCGTCGAGCGTGGCGCCGCTACGCTGCGATCGGATCGGCGGCACGGACCACTCCCACGGTCTCGATGGTGGAGCCCGCGGCGGTGGCCTCCTGGTACGACAGCACCGGCAGGCCGTTCGCCTGCGCGGACACCATGCGGTGCACGGCCGGGCGGAGCTGGGGTGCACAGACCAGGACGGCGGACAGGCCCTGGTCCTCGACGGCGCGGACCGAGTCGCGCACCGAGCCGAGGACCTGTTCGATGCGGTGTGCGTCGAGCAGGATCTGGCTGCCCTGTTCGGACGGTCGGAGTCCTTCGAGCATCGCCTGCTCGAGCACCGGGTCGATCATGATGACGCGCAGGACGGTGCCGTCGAGGTGTCGGGCGGCCAGCGCGGGTCCGAGTGCGGCGCGTGCCGACTCGACCAGGCCCTCCGGGTCGGTGGAGACCTTCGCGCGGAGGGTCAGGGCCTCGCAGATCCGGCCGAGGTCGTTGATCGGCACCCGCTCGGCGAGCAGTCCCTGCAGCACGCGCTGCAGTTCGGCCATCGACAGCATGGCGGGGACGAGTTCCTCGACGGCGGCGGGGTTGACCTGCTTGACGCCCTCGGCCAGGACCTTGACGTCCTCGCGGGTGAGCAGGCGGGCGGCGTTGTCACCGATGACGGCCTGCAGGTGGGTGACGAGCACGGACACGCGGTCGATCACGGTCGCGCCGGTCATCTCGGCGGCGTGCCGGAGTTCCGCGGGGACCCACTTGCCGGCCAGGCCGAACACCGGCTCGACGGTCGGGTCGCCGGGCAGGCCGTCGAGCTGTTCACCGAGGGCCAGGACGCTCCGCGCGGGGGCGGTGCCTCGGCCGGCCTCGACCCCGGCGATGCGGATGGCGTAGGTCGCGGGCGGCAGGTCGATGCTGTCGCGGGTGCGCACCGGCGGCACGACGATGCCCATGTCGACGGCGATCTTCCGGCGGAGTGCCCGGACCCGGCCGAGCAGGTCGTCGGAGGCGCCGGAGACCATGTCGACGAGGTCGGGGGCGAGCAGGATCTCGAGGGCGTGCACGCGCATCTGCTCGAGGAGGTCCTCGGGGGTGTCGCTCGTGGGGACGGCTGCCTCGAGCGCCTGTTGCTCGGCAGCCGTGGCGGCGGCGCGTTTGGCGTTCTGGCCGATCCGCCACCCGGTGAACAGCAGCGTCGCGCCGATGAGCAGGAACGGCAGGATCGGCATGCCGGGGATGAACCCCATCGCGATGGCGGCCGCACCGGCGATCATCAGGGCGGTGCGGGACTGCGACAGCTGGTCGGACGCCGACGTGCCGATGTCGGACTCGGCGCCGGACCGGGTGACGATCATGCCGGTCGACACGGCCATCAGGAGCGCCGGGATCTGGGACACCAGGCCGTCACCGATGGTGAGGATGCCGTAGTGCGACAGGGCGTCGGTGATCGACATGCCGTTCTGCAGCATGCCGATCGCGATGCCGCCGACCAGGTTGATGACGAGGATCAGGATGCCGGCGATCGCGTCGCCCTTGACGAACTTCGACGCACCGTCCATCGCGCCGTAGAAGTCGGCCTCGGCGGACACCGCGGCACGCCGTTCCTTGGCCTGCACGTCCGTGATGAGTCCGGCGTTGAGGTCCGCGTCGATCGCCATCTGCTTGCCGGGCATCGCGTCGAGGGTGAAGCGTGCGCCGACCTCGGCGACGCGCTCGGCGCCCTTCGTGACGACGACGAACTGGATCACCACGAGGATGAGGAAGATCACCGCGCCGATGATGACCGAGCCGGCGACGGCGACGTGCCCGAACGCCTGGATGACGTCGCCGGCGAAGCCCTGTGCCAGCACGAGCCGGGTCGAGGCGACGTTGAGTCCGAGCCGGAACAGCGTCGCGACGAGCAGCAGCGACGGGAACACCGAGAAGTCGAGCGGCTTCTTGACGAACAGCGTCGTCAGCAGGATCACCAGCGCCAGCAGGATGTTGCAGATGATGAGGACGTCCAGCAGGAACGGCGGCACCGGCAGGATCAGCAGCAGGATGATGCCGACGATGAGCACCGGGACGGCGAACTTCGGCAGGTCGGCGCGCTTCATGCGGGGAGGGCCTCTCCGGGAGTGTGGTCGGTGACGGGACGCGGGGTCCGGAGCTTCCGGGGGCGGACGTCGCCGCTGAGCGTGGTCGGGTCGAGCACGGTGGCGACCTCCTCCGGGGTGGTGGGACGGGGCGGGGTGTGGGTGCCGGCGGTGGCCCCGCGGGCGGCGAGGGTCATGACGAAGGACAGGACGCGGGCGACGGGCGTGTACAGGTCGACCGGGATCTCCTGGCCGAGCTCGCACGCGGCGTGCAGTGCCCGGGTGAGCGGGATGTCCTGCACCATCGGCACGCGTTCCTCGGTCGCCTTCTGGCGGATGGCGTCGGCGACCGGACCGGCCCCTTTGGCGACGACGCGGGGTGCGGACTTGCCGGCCTCGTACCTGATGGCGACGGCGTAGTGCGTCGGGTTGGTCATCACGACGTCGGCGGTGCCGATCGCGGCGATCATCCGGTTCCGGCTGGCGGCGAGCTGACGCGAGCGTCGCTGCGACTTCACGAGCGGGTCGCCCTCGGCCTGCTTGTTCTCGTCCTTCACCTCGCGCTTGGTCATCATGGTGCGCTTGCGGTTCCGCCGGACGACCACGAACACGTCGAGGGCGGCGAGGACGAGCCCGGCGGCGATCGCGGCCCGGAGCAGGGTGCCCGCGCCGTCGCCGGCGGCCTCGAGGACGCTCGTCAGCGGCAGCGACCCGCTCGACATCAGGACGGGGACGAGGCCCTGGACGGCGAACCACAGCACCAGACCGACGACCGCGGTCTTCAGCAGTGCCTTCAGCCCGTTCCAGAGCGCCTGGGTGCCGAACACCCGCTTCACGCCCGCGATGGGGTCGAAGTGCTCCGGCTCGGGGGTCAGCTTCTTGAAGTGGACGCCGCCCTGCGCGACCGCGACGGCGAGCACGGCGACCGCGACGACGCCGAGCATCGGACCGACGGTGCTGCCGATCGAGGCGAGGGCGTCGTCGAGCACGTGCCGCATGGTGCCGATGCTCGGGTCGGCGATGACGAGCGTCACGGCGTGCAGCTGCTGCTGCCCGGCGGCCGAGGCGTGCCCGATCGTGGACGGGATCATGAGCGCGGCGACGGCGATGCCGATCCACGCGCTGAGGTCCTGCGAGCGGCCGAGCTGCCCCTTCCGGTGCACCTCGCGCATCCGCTTGTCGGATGCCTGTTCGGAGCGTTCTCCGCTGTCGGACACGTCGTCACCCCCTGCCCGTGATCGCCTGGACGGCGTCGCCGGTGAGCGAGGACACCACGCTCGGCAGCGCCATGAACAGCGCGCCGGCGAACAGGACGGTGAGGCCGATCTTGATCGGGAAGCCCATCTGGAACGCGTTGAGCGCCGGGGCGACACGGGTCAGCAGGCCGAGCCCGACGTCGGCCAGGAACAGGACGACGACGAGCGGACCGGCGATCTGCAGTGCGGCGAGGAACATCTGCCCGAACGCGGCGACGAGCATCGGTGCGACGCCGTCGATCGGGAACCGGCCGTCCACCAGCGGGACGCCGTCGAACGATCGCACGAGGCCGCCGATGATGAGCTGGTACCCGCCCGAGGCGAACAGCAGCGCGAGTGACGCCATCTGGAACAGCCGGGTGAACTGGGCGCCGTTCACCTGGGACTGCGGGTCGTACGCCTGCGCCAGGGTGAACCCGCCGAACAGGTCGACGAGCGCACCGGCGGACTGCACGGCCGCGAACACCAGGTACACCATGAAGCCCAGCACCAGGCCGACGAGCAGCTGGGTGACGAGGGCGACCAGGAACGCCGCGGTGTCGAGCTGCTCGTACCCGGCGGTGACCTTCGGGGCGACGCCGATCGCGAGCCCCAGGCCGAGGATGACCTTCACCACGCCGGGGAACGCCTTGTACGAGAACGGCGGGGCGACGACGAAGAACGCGACGAGCCGGACCCCGGCGAGCATCGTGCCCTCGAGTCGGGCGGCGTCGAAGACCAGGTCCATCAGCCGCTCCCGAGCAGCTTCGGGATCATGTCGAACGCCACGTGGGTGAACGCGATCATCTCGGAGATCATCCAGTTGCCGCAGACGACCAGCGCGATGGCGACGGCCAGGGCCTTCGGCACGAACGAGAGCGTGACCTCCTGGATCTGCGTCACCGACTGGAACAGCGAGATCGCGAAGCCGACGACGAGGGACGTGATGAGCACGGGCGCGGCGAGCTTGCCGGCGACGAGGAGCGCCTGGAGGGTCAGGTCGATGACCGCCTGCTGGTTCACGAGGGGCCCCCGGACGTGGTGCGGCTAGACAACGTGGTAGCTCTCGATGAGGGACGTGATGATGAGCCCCCAGCCGTCCACCAGGACGAACAGCAGGATCTTGAACGGCAGCGAGATCATCACCGGCGGGAGCATCATCATGCCCATCGACATCAGTGCCGCGGAGACGACGAGGTCGATGACGAGGAACGGGATGAAGATGACGAACCCGATGATGAACGCGCTGCGGAGCTCGGAGATGATGAACGCCGGGATGACGGTGGTCATCGGCACGGCGCCCATGTCCTTCGGGTTCGCCTGACCGGCGGCGCGGGTGATGAGGGCGACGTCCTCGTCACGGGTCTGGTGCAGCATGAAGGTCCGGAGCGGCTTGGTGCCGATCTCGACGGCCTGCTGGAAGTCGAGGTGCCCGGCCAGGTACGGCTGCAGGGCGTCGTCGTTGACGTGCCCGATCACCGGCGCCATCACGAAGAGCGACAGGAACAGTGCGAGTCCGGCGATCACCTGGTTCGGCGGGGTCGACTGCAGGCCGAGTGCGTTCCGGGTCATGGCGAGGACGACGAAGATCTTCGTGAACGACGTCATCATGAGCAGCAGCGCCGGGGCGACGCTGAGCAGCGTGATCCCGATGAGGGTGACGACCGCCGACGACGGCGTGCCGTCGGGACCGTTCACGTCGACGCTGAAGCCGCCGGTGGACGGCGTCGGCGGGGCGGTCGGTGCCGTCGGCGCGGTCGGCTGGACGACCCCGGCCGCGTGGGCGCCGGTCGTGGTGAGCATGAGGTACCCGGCGACGACGGTCACACCGAGCAGGACGAGCAGCAGGAGCCGACCCGTGCGGGCCGCGCTCACCCGGTCCGCCGGGAGCGGAGCGCCGACGCCGCCTGGCGCCAGGTGTCCGCGGAGAGGACGGAGCCCTGCAGCTGGGCGGCGGTCGGGACGACCGGGTTCGTCCGCGGTGCGGCACGCCGTCCGCGGGGCCGGAGCGGCAGGACGTCGTCGGACACGGACACGGTCGCGGCTGCGCCGGTGTCGGTGTCGGACGGGAGGCCCGCCCCACCCTCGTCCTGCCGGTCCAGTTCCGCACGGAACGCGTCAGCCGTCGGCAGCGCGACCGGACCCGTCACGATCGTGAGCTCCGGCGCGGGCGCCTGGCCGCTCGTGAGGAGGGTCACGCCGTGCTCGGCCACGCCGAGGACGAGCCGCTGTCCGTCGACGTCCACCACGACGACGCTCGCCTTGCCGCCGATGCCCTGCCGGGCGACGACCTCGAGCGACGCCGAACGGCGCCCCCGGGTGCGTCCGGCGCCGAACTGCCCCTTCTGCATGCGTCGGTGCAGCGCCCACATGAGGGCGAGCACCACGCCGAGGGAGAGCGCGACGCGGAGCGCGATGACGAGCGTGTCCACCGGGTCAGACCGTCTCGGCGACGTCGAGGATCTTGGTGATGCGGACGGCGTAGTCCTGGTCGACGACGACGACCTCGCCGTGCGCGATGAGTCGGCCGTTGAGGAGCACGTCGGCGGGGGCACCGGCCGAGCGGTCGAGTTCGACGACGGCGCCGGGCTCCATGCCGAGCACGTCGCGCACCGACATCCGGGTGCGGCCGATCTCCACGGTGAGGGTCATCTCGACGCTGTTGATGCGACCGAGGTTGCCGGCGGACAGGACCGGGGCGGCCGTGACCGGTTCGGCGACGGTGCCGTTCTCGCGGATCCGGATCGCGACCCAGCCCATCGGCTGCCCGGCGGCGGTGAGGGCGAACACCACGGCCTCCGGGTCGGCGACGAGCGCGACGGCGGAGTCGCGGCGGCCCTCGCCGAGCACACCGGCCCCGAGCGGGGCGACCGCGGCCTCGAGCGAGGGGCGGAGCACGTCGGCGACGGACACGAGCCCGGAGTCGACGCCACCGGCGGCGGTGATCGCGGCGAGGTCGAGCAGCACCACGGCGAGGTCCGCGGAGACGCCACCGACGAAGGAGGCGACCACGGCGTCGGCGGCACGTGCCTGCAGGTCGGCGGACGGGCCTCCCGGCTGGGCGACGGCGACGAGCGGGACGGCGGTGGGCAGCGCGCTGGCGAGCGCCTCGGCCGCGGTCGTGTGCAGGGTGGAGGTGACGACGGTCATGCGGACGGCTCCGATGCGGTGGTGGTGACGACGACGCCCGCGAGCCGCGAGCCGTTCGCGCCGACGGCGGCGGTGCCGACGGGTTCACCGTCGACGGAGATGGTGAGCGGGCGGTGCTGCGGGTGCGGCAGCGGCAGCACGTCGCCGACGGCGAGGCCGAGGACCTGCGCCGGCAGGACGGTGGCCGGGGCGAAGCGGAGCGAGACGCCGACCGGCACGGACGCGAGCTGCGCGTCGAGCAGGGCCTTCGCGTCGGCGGTGGAGACGTCGGCGGGGCGGTCGACGAGCTGCGGCAGGACGGCCTCGGCGGGCAGCGCGAGGGTGCCGGCGGCGACGCGCTCCCCCACGCGGATCTCGAAGGACGCGACGATCATCAGGTCGGACTTCTGCGCGGCCTGGGCGAACTGGCTGTTGAACTGGAAGGCACCGGCCGTGACGGTCTGGTCGAGCAGCCCGCCGAGCGAGTACCGGAGGTCGTCGAGCGCGTCCTCGACCAGGCGGCGCACGAGGGCCTGCTCGATCGGGGTGAAGGTGCGCTCGGGCGTCGGCAGCGGCTTCGAGGCGCCGAGCGAGTGCGAGACCCACGTCAGGGCGGCGTCGAGCGGCACCTGCAGGACACCCTTGGCGGGGACGCCCTCGATGGGCAGCAGGACCATGCCGGTGAGGGCGGGCAGCGACGCGGCGTACTCGTCGTAGGTCATCATCGCGACCTGCTCGCACGTGACCTGGCTGAGGACACGGACCTTGGCGGTCAGCTGCGTGCCCCACTGGCGGGCGAACGTCTCGAAGGCGAGTTCGAGGACCCGGGCGTGCTCACGAGCGAGCGTCGACGGGCGCGCGAAGTCGTACACCTCGGGCGCGGTCAGGGTCTCGGTCACGAGTCGTACTCTCGGCCGCCGGAGAGCGGCCGTCAGCTCTGGCCCCTCTTCTGGGGCGACGGTCGCGCCTACCCGGAACGGGCTCCGTCCTGCGCCTTCGCCAGGCTCGGCATGAGGGCGCTGACGTCCTGGTCGGCGTTCGACAGCACCACGATGTCGACCCGGCGGTTGAGCGCGAGGTCCTGGTCGGTGCTGCCCTTCGCGAGCGGCCGGCTGGAGCCGAAGCCGACGGACTGGATCCGGGCGGCCGGCATGCTGCCGCGTTCGACCAGGTCGCGGAGCACCCCGGTGGCGCGGGCGGCACTGAGCTCCCAGTTCGTGGCGTACGGGGCGGTGGAGTTCCGGCTGTCGGCGTGGCCTTCGACGCTGACGTCGTGGTCGGCACCGCGGAGGACCGGGGCGATGGCGTCCATGATCCGCTTCGCCTGGTCGGACAGGTCGGCGCTGTTCGTGCCGAAGTACGTCTCGCTGCCGATCAGCCGGACGGTGAGGCCGCGGGCGTCGACCGTGAACTGCACGTTCGTCGACTGCCCGGCCTTGTCGAGGTTGCCCTTGATCGCCGCCTCGATGGCCTTCAGGTCGTCGAGTTCGGCCTGCGCCGCCTTGACGTCGGCCTTGGTCGCGGTGGCCGGGACGACGGTCGAGGCCGGATCGACGTTGGTGTCCTTCGTGCCCGACGCCGCGGTGGAGTGGTCGGCCTGGGCCTTGTCGACCGAGTAGCCGGAACCGTCCTCGACCTGGTCCTTCGTGACGACGGTGCCGGACGCGGTGTCGACCTTCTGCGACTTCACCTCGCCGAACCCGGTGGCGAGCGAGTTCTTCAGCGCGATGTACTTCTCCTGGTCGACGGTCGACATCGCGAACAGCACCAGGAACATGCACATCAGCACCGTGATCATGTCCATGTACGACGCCATCCAGCGCTCGTCGGGGTGTTCGGCCTCGTCGTGGCCGCCCTTCTTCCGACCGCGACCACGGCCGCGGGGGTCGGCGCTCATGCTCAGGCCGCCAGCTGCTGGTCGTCGGCGCCGGCCTTCGCCTTCGCGCCCTTGCCCGAGTCCCCGCGCGCACTCGGCGGGACCATCGCGGTGAGACGCTCGCCGAGGAGACGCGGCTGGCTGCCCGCCTGCACGGCCAGGAGGCCCTCCATCAGCAGCGTCTGCCGGTCCGACTCGAGCTGTGCGAGCTTCCGGAGCTTGCCGCCGATCGGCAGCCAGAGGAAGTTCGCGGTGAGCAGGCCCCAGAGGGTCGCCACGAAGGCGCTGGCGATGAGCGGGCCGAGCTCGTCCGGCTTGCCGAGGTTCGCCAGGACGTGGGTGAGCGAGACGACGGTGCCGATGATGCCGACGGTCGGGGCGAAGCCACCGAGTCCCATGAAGAACGAGCTCGCGCTCCGCATCGGTGCCGCGTTCGACTCGATCTCGTCCTCGAGCAGGATCCGGAGCTCGTCGCCGTCGGTGCCGTCGGCGATGTTCTGCAGCGCCTTCTTCATGAACGGGTCGTCGTGCTTGTCGGCCTCCTGCTCGAGCGCGAGCAGGCCGTTCGAACGGGCGGTCTCGGCCAGCCCGACGACGTCGTCGATGACGGTCTGCGGCGGGGTGACCTTGCCGGTGAACGCCTTCGGGGCGGACTTGAACGCCGAGAGGGCGTCCTTCAGCGTGGTGCTGGCGATCCCGGCGCCGATGGTCGCACCGAACACGAGCAGGATCGGCGCGGGGAGGAACAGCCCGCCGAGCTCGACGTGCTCCATCTCGATCATGCCGAGGAGGGCGCCGAAGGCCAGGAGGATCCCGATGATGGTCGCGATGTCCACGTCAGCGACCCCCGTCCTGCGTGCGGAGCGGAGCGACCGGCGCGAGCGTCGGCTGCGGGCCGGTGGCGTCGCGGCCGATGGGCAGGTCGGTGCCGTACGCCATGCTGACGATCCGTGCCCGGTAGGTGGCGATGCGGTCGATGACCTCGGCCAGGGACTCGCGGACGATGTACTTCGCCCCGTCGACCATGATGAGCGTCGTGTCCGGCGTCTCCTGGATGCGCTCCACGAGATCGGGGTTCACAGCGAATCCGCTGCCGTTCAGTCGTGTGACGACGATCATGGCCCGTCCTGGTTCTCGATCGACCCGCCGCCGTCCGTGGGGCAGGTGTTCGACCGCCCGTCCGTGGGTGGTCAGTGCGCACTATCGGCGGACGCGTCCGGTCCGTAAGTGCAGAACGGACGGGAGGCGCGTGGCGGTGTCGCCACGGGCCGCCCGTCCGTCAGGTGGTCGGGTCCGTGGGTCAGACGACCGCGATCTCGTTCGGCACGCCCGGCAGACGGTCGCTCGTCGCGACGACGTCGCCGGTCTCGAGGTCCACCGCGGTGACGCGGCGCTCCGCCGGGTCGGTGACGTAGGCGATGCCATCGACGACCTTGAGCGCGGGGTGGGCGTCCTGCCACTCGGCCGGTCCCTCCCACGCATCGATCACCGGGACGGTGTCGAGGGACTTCCCGGTCTCCTCGTCGAGGACGTGCAGGGCGCCGTCGCTGCCGAGGACGACCGCCGAGTCGCCGGGGCCACGCGCCAGGTCCCGGAAGGTGAAGCCGACGCCGTCGGGCAGGTCCGCGACCCGGTACTCGCCGGTTGCCGCGTCGACGAGGGCGACCTGGTCGAGCAGGTACCCCTCGGCGTCCGGGTCGTCGTTGAAGTCACCCACGGCGATGCTCGACGTCTCGGTCGTGAACAGGTTGCCGCTGCGGCCGTACTCGGTCGGTGCGTCGAGCTTCTCGAACGCCCCGTCTCGGTACACGAGCGCACCGTCGCTGCAGCCGAAGACGGCGACCTCGTCGGCCACCGCGCCCTCGCCGTGCACGTCGGGGCACTCCTCGCTGCGGGCGGTCTCCTGCCCGTCGGCGTCGAGCGCGCGGACGCCGGAGCGGGACTCCTCGGTGCCGATCGTGGTGAGGAGCGTGCCGTCCTCGAGCTCGATCGCGACGCCGTGGTGGGCGGCCTCGGACTCGGTCGTGTCGGCGTCCGGCAGCTC
Source organism: Curtobacterium sp. PsM8 (assembly GCF_030433875.1). Classification (NCBI taxonomy): domain Bacteria; kingdom Bacillati; phylum Actinomycetota; class Actinomycetes; order Micrococcales; family Microbacteriaceae; genus Curtobacterium; species Curtobacterium sp. PsM8. The sequence continues at coordinate 22,210 of NZ_JARUXD010000036.1, forward strand.
CCCCGACGCGACGGCGGTGCCGAGGTCGGCGGTGTCGAAGGTCGTCACGTCGCCCGAGCCGTCGGCGAACAGCGCCGTGCGGTCACCGTGCACGACGACGTGTCCGCCGGTGTCCGCCGGGAACGTGAGGTCGGTCAGGGCCGTCTCACCGGTCGTGCCGGCGGCGGTGTCGAGGACGCGGAATCCCTCGGGCACCGTGACCAGGACGTGCCGGTCGTCGCCGGCCGGGTTGACGCGGGTGAAGCCGTCGACGTCGTGCTCGCCGACGACGTGCAGGTCCTGGTCGAGGACGAGCAGGCCGCCGTCGACGGTCAGCGTGACGCGGTGGCCGGTGTCGGTGCGCGCGGGGTCGGTGGTCGCGGTGTCCGAGGCGCGGGTGCCCGCCGGACGGTCGGCGCTGGCGCAACCGGTGAGGAGCAGGGCGGCGGTGCCGAGCAGCACGGCCGGAGCGAGGAGTCGTTTCGTCGTCATGGTCGACACTGTATTGATTCTCATTCTCATGTGCGAGCCGACAGGCCGTCGACGATCGCCGCGGTGTTCGACCGCATCATCTCCAGGTACGTCGCGGCACCCTGACCCTCGGCGCTGAGCGACTCGGTGGCGAGGGACCGGATCCGGACGTGGACGTCGGCCTCGTCCGCCAGCACCTCGGCGAGTCGGGCCGGTTGCGAGGCGTCGACGAAGACCGTGGGCACGCCGGCGTCCTCGATCGCCGTGGCCAGGTCACGGAGGTCGGCGGCACTCGGGGACGCCAGCGTCGTCCCGCTCGGGATCACCGCTCCGACGACGCGGAAGTCGAACCGGTCGGCGAGGTAGCCGAAGACGTGGTGGTTCGTCACGAGTGCCCGGCGGTCCTCCGGCAGCGCCGCGAAGGCCGCCGTCATGTCCTGGTCGAGGTCGGTCAGGTCGTCGCGGTAGTCGTCCAGCGCCGTGCCGAGCCGGGCGTCGTCGAGCCCGGGGACGTCGTGCAGCTCGGTACCGAGTGCGTCGACGACGGCCCGCATCCGCGCGGGGTCGGTCCAGAAGTGCGGGTCCGGTCCGCTGGCGTCCTCGGTGGTCCACTCGAGCACGTCGATCACGTCCCCGGCGGTGAACACCCGGGCACCGTCGGTCTCGGCTGCCCGGACGTGCCGAGCCACCCCCTCCTCGAGCCCCAGACCGTTCTCGACCACGAGGTCGGCGGAACGCATCCGCGCGGCCTGCTGGGCGGAGACCTCGAACGAGTGCGGGTCGGCACCCGCGGGCATCAGCACCTCGACGTCCGCGCTCTCGCCGAGCACCTGCTCGACGACGTCGCCGAGGATGTTCGTGGTGACGACGACGAGCGGTCGGTCGCTCCCGCCGGCGGCGGTGCAGCCAGCAGCTCCGAGCGTCGCGAGCACCGCGGCGGTGGCGAGGGCGGCGCGCAGGACCCGGGTCACCGGCCGACCTCGGCGAGGACGTCGGGGCGGACCAGGACGTCGATCGACCGGGCGAGGCGCGCGTCGTCGGCGAAGTCGATCTCGTGCACGACTGACCGCGACGGGTCAGCCAGGTAGGCGCGATGCGCGTCGAGCTGCAGCGTGGCGTCGGCGGCGGGCGCGACCAGCGGTCCGGTCTCGACCCGGTGCCGCTGCCCGTCGGACCAGACCACGATCCTCCCGTCCGTGTCGAGGGCGACGACGTGCTCGTCGGCGTCGTCGACCGCGACCACCTGCACGAGTGGACGCGCGGTCGGGACGTGCTCCCAGGTGCGCTCGCGTGTGTCGAGGAGCCAGTACCCGGTGTCCCCGGCGAGGGCGGCGACCGTCGGCCGACCGGTGCGGCTCGCGAAGTCGGTCGCGCGCGGCAGACCAGCGGGTGCGGCGATCGTCTCGACGACGGGGTCGCCGCCGTCGGGGTCCTCGGTCACGAGGACGGCACCGTCGGCACACCCGACCACGGCACCGACGCGGGTCGTGATGCCACCCGAGGGGTCGGCGCAGTCAGCTCCGACGCCGGTCGACCGGCCGTCACCGGCGAGCACCTCGACGCGGTCCCGCTCGGCGTCGCCGGCGACGAGGGACGTGCCCAGCGGCAGGAGCACCCCCGCGCCGTCGACGGTCGCGGTGGGCCGGACCTCCCCCTGGCCGAGTGCGGCACGGTCGAGCGCGACGGCGGTCGCCGCGTCCGGCCACGCCACGGTCGTGACGGTCTCGGAGGACGCCACCGCCAGGGGGCCGCCCGTGTCGAGCGAGCCGACGACGCGGGCGGAGGCGTCGTAGTAGTGCGTGTGGTCACCGTGGTCGACGGTCCACGAGCCGCCGTCGACGATCGTGGAGCCAGATCCGTCACTGGTGACGAGGAAGCGTCCGTCTGTCGCCGCGTGCCGCGGTGCGGGGACGGTGTCGAGCGCGTCGGACTCCCCCGTGAGCAGGTCGTGCAGCGCGACCCGCCCGTCGGTGTCCGCCACGACCAGCCGGAGCTGGGGTTCCGGCGCTTCGGTGGCGCCGGCGACGAAGCCGTGCGGGGCGGCCGTCGCGGACGACGACGCACCGCGTTCCGCCCCGGGGGGACCGGACGGGGAGCAGGCGGTCAGGACGAGCGTGGCTGCGACGCCGAGGGACGCGGGGCCGACGATCCGGCCAGGGTGGGTGCGGAGGTGGTGCATGGTTCCTTCCGGGGGTTCGGGACGAGGAGCTGGACGGCACGACGAAGTCCGTGCGAGGCGGCCACGGCGGCGATCGCGATGAGGGCGATGCTCGCGCCGGCCGCGGTGCCGGCGTGCCACGAGACGAGGAGCCCGGTGGCGACCGCCGCGACCCCGAGGACCGCGCCGAGCACCATCGTCTGGGCGGTGCCGCGGGTCCAGGCCCGGGCGGCGGCCGCCGGGGCCAGGAGCAGTCCGACGACCAGGAGCGTGCCGACGGCGCGGTACGAGGCCACGACCGCCAGGGTCACCAGGGCGACGAGGACCACCTCCGCCAGCCGTGGACGCAGCCCCAGCGTGCGGGCCTTCCGCGGGTCGAAGGCGGTGGCGGTGAAGGACCGATGGAAGAGGCCCGTGACGACCAGGGCGACGGCGGCCGCGACGGTCAGTGTGACGACGTCGGTGGTGGTCACGGCCAGCACGTCGCCGAACAGGATCGCGGTGACGTCGGTGGCGAAGGAGCGCGACCCGGACACGATGATCACCCCGAGCGCGAGCATGCCGACGAAGAGCAGTCCGATCGCGGTGTCGACCGACAGCCCGCGACGTCGACGGAGCGCCTGCACGCCGAGCACCATCACGCCGGCACTGACCGCGGCGCCGAGGACCGCCGGCACACCGGTCAGTGTGGCGACCGCGACCCCGGGGAGCATGCCGTGTGCGAGCGCCTCGCCGAGGAACGCCATCCCCCGGACGAGCACCCACGTGCCGACGACCGCGCAGAGCACCGCGGCGGTTGCCCCGGCGGCGAGGGCTCGGAGCATGAAGTCGACGGAGAAGGGATCGGTCAGCCAGGTCACGGTCCCGAACGCTACATGAAAACGATTCTCCTTACTGATAGTCTCCTCAGATGCCCCACGAGCCCGTCCGACTGCACGCGGTCACCGTCCGCCGCGGCCCCCGGACCGTCCTGCACCGCACCGACGCGCACTTCGACGCCGGCACCGTCACGGTCGTCGCCGGCGCGAACGGCTCAGGCAAGTCCACCCTGCTCGAAGCCGTCGCCGGCACCCTGCCCACCGCCGAGGGGCGGGTCAGCGGCACCACACCGGGCCGGGTCGCGCACGTCGCCCAGACCGTCCCAGACCCCGGGCCACCGCTCACCGTGCGCGCCGCAGTCACGATGGGCAGGTGGGGCGCCCTCCCCTGGTGGCGTCCGCTCGGCCGCCGGGACCGCGACCTCGTCGACGAACAGCTGCACCGACTCGAACTCGCTGACCTCGCCGACCGACCGCTCGCCGAGCTCTCCGGCGGCCAACGGCAACGCACCCTCGTCGCGACCGGCCTCGCCCAGCGCGCCCCGGTCCTCCTGGTCGACGAACCGACCGCCGGCGTCGACGCCCGATCACTCCGACTGGTGCTCGACGCGCTCGCCGCCGAGGCGCAGCGCGGGGTCGTCGTCGTCCACGCGGCCCACGACCCGGCCGCCCTGGCGTCGGCGGACCGCGTGCTCACGCTCCACGACGGCGCACTCCACTGACCGTCGGTCTCCCGCGGGATCGCCGGACGACCCGACCGCAGCGACAGCTGCCCCTCCGGTCCGCGGAAGGGGGGACGGGCCGTCACCCGACCCGGGGAACCGGCCCGTTCCTCCAGGCCGTTGCCCAGGCCCACCCCAGCACCGGCGCAGGTCGGGAGCGCTCCATGGGGCGATGGCCAGATCCCTGCTGACCGTCCCCCTGTCCCTCACCGTCGTCGCGGCCGCCCTCGCCTGGGTCGTCCTCGGCCCCGCCGCCGCGGTCGCCTTCATCGCCCTCGCGGTGCTCGAGATCGCGATGGCCGCCGACTCGTCGGTCCCGATGGCCGGGATCGCCGGCCGCCTGCACTCCCCCGCCAGACGGCTGTTCCTGTCGCTCGGCATCGTCGCCGGCGTCCTCACCATGCGCCTGCTGCTGCCACCGGCAGCGGTCGTCGTCGGGTCCGCCGAGGACCCCGCCGCCACCGTCGGCGAGGCCGTCTTCGCCCCCGGCGCCTTCGCCGCCCACCTGCAGGAGGTCCGACCCGCGCTCGCCGCGTTCGGTGCGGCCTTCATCTGGCTGGTGTTCGCCGAGTACCTCTTCAACACCGACCGCGCGTCCCGCAAGTCCTGGCTCGGCCGACTGGAGGCCCGCCTCGCCGCCGTCGCCCGGCCGCGCGTCTGGTCGCTGGTCACCGCGGCGACCGGCGTGGCGCTGACCTCCGTCCTGGTCGCGGTCGCGGCGGAGGGGCGCCCGACGTCCGTCCTGCTGGGTCAGGTCGTGCCGGTCCTGGTCGGCGGGCTCGCCGGGATCGCCGCGTACCTCGGGTCGAAGCGGCTGGCGCGGTGGGCGCTGCACGGGCGTCCGGCTGCCGGCTCGGACACCGGCTCGATCGGCACCGGGGGTGGCGCATGGCGGATCCACCTGTACGCGTCGACGGTCGTGTTCGAGCGCGGGCTCGTGGTGTTCATGCTGTTCGAGATCCTGGACGGCGTGTACTCGCTGTCCGGCTCGGGGGTGCTCGGGACGGACGGACTCGGGGCGCTCGAGCAGGTCGCGGTCGGGGCGGCGGCGATCGGCGTCGGCGCGATGTTCCTCGCCCGGCTGACCTCGCACCTCGACCAGGCCGCCGGGCTGCGACGGCTGCGGTACCTCAAGGCGGGGGCCGCGTACGTGCTCGGGGTGCTCGCCGTGCTGCTCTGGACGAGCCTGCTCGTACCGGTGCCGGGGACCCTCGTCGCCTGGTTCGGCACGGTCGTCATCGGTGCGGCACTGGCGTCGTCGCTGCCGTGGCGGGCGTGGGCGCGGCGTGCGCGGGCGACGTCCGCCGACCGGTCACGAACCGTCGCTCTCGCCGCCGGGGAACGACGATCCGTGACCGCTCGGCGAGACGGGAACGGGGTGTCGTGACCGGTGGGCTCGGCTACTCGCGCTCGTCGAGGCGGAGGAGGCGGGTCTCCTCGGCGTCGTACTCGGCCCGGACCTGGCGCAGGACCAGGTCGTCGATCTCGCCCTGGTCACGCAGCCGCAGCACGGTCGCCGCCTTGAGCCGGACGAGGGCGAGCTCGAGTTCGACGGCCGCCCCGCGCTGCACGAGCAGCGGGTGCTCCTCGTCGTCGCTCTCCTCGGCCTTCACCAGCGCCAGGTGACCCTCGTAGTCCTCGCGGATCCGGTCGACGATCTCCGACTCCGCCCCGGTCTTCCGGGCGAGTCGGGGCAGGGCGTCGAGCGCCGCCTCGATCGCCGTGCGCTCCGCCGACCGGCGCTCCTCGAGCACCTCACCGCTGCCGTCGAACGCGGCCCAGCGCACCACGGCCGGCAGCACGAGCGACTGCCCGACGATGGTGACCACCACGACGCCCGCGGTGACGAACACGATGAGGTCGCGGTCCGGGAACGCCCCACCGCTCTCGACCACCCGCGGGACGGCCACGGCGGCGGCGAGCGAGACGGCGCCGCGGAACCCGGTCAACCCACTGACCAGCCGGTCGCGGTGTCCTTCGCGGGGTGAGCCTCCCGTCCGCAGCGTGACGAGACGGATCGTGCCCCAGGACAGGTTGAGGAACGCGAACCGCAGCACGACGACGGCGACCGACACGGCGCCGATCAGACCGAGGCCGACGACGATCTCGCTGCCGGCGAGGTTGCGGACCGAGATCGTCGCCTCGATGCCGACCAGCACGAACAGCGCGCCGTTCAGCAGGAACGTCGCGAAGGACCAGAACGACCGCACCTGCTGACGGGTCTCGGCGCGGTCCAGCTTCGGCGCGACCTGGCTGACGACGAGCCCCGCGACCACGACGGCGAGCACCCCGGAGGCGCCGACCGCCTCGGCCAGCAGGAAGGCGGCGAACGGCACGAGCAGCGTCAACAGGTTCTCGAGCACGACCGCGTGGATCCGACGGAGGACGAGCATGCCGAGCCACGAGGTGAGCAACCCGGCCGCGATCCCGCCCACGTAGGACAGGACGAGCATGCCGGAGACGTTCCAGACGGTGAGCTCCTGCTCGCCCGCCGTCACCGCGACGGCGATGCCGTAGATGACGAGGGTCGTGCCGTCGTTCACCAGCGACTCGGCTCGGAGGACCGTGGTGTTCCGCCGGGGCAGCGACCGGGTGAGCGCGCCGACCGCGGTGGCGTCCGTCGGGGCGACCGCGGCGCCGAGGACCCAGGCCGGACCCCAGGGCATGCCGAGCAGGTGCAGCAGGGTCGCGACGCCGCCGGCGGTGAGGACGACGAGCAGGGTGCCCATCAGGACGATGCCGCGGAGGTTCGCGCGGATCTCCCGGAGCGAGATCGTCAGGCTCTCCCAGTAGAGCAGCGCCGGCAGGAACAGCAGGAGCACCGCGTCGGCCGGCAGCTCCACCTTGCCGAACACCGGGATGAAGGCGATCGCAGCGCCGAAGGCGAGCAGGAGGACCGGGGGCGCGACGCGCAGCCGGCCGGAGACCGCGGTGGCGACGGCGATCGCGACCACGAGCACGACGACGAGTTCGGGCGCGATGAGTTCCATGGGGAGTCCAGCCTGACAGGGTGTGGATGCGGGGACGTCCGGGTCGTCCGCTCAGCGTCGCCGTGCGGTGTGTACCGCTCAGCGTTGGCGTTCGGCGCGTGCCGTGAGCACCAGGAAGGTCACGTGCCCGAGCAGGGCGATGCCGAAGAACACGAGGGCGACCGCGTAGACCCGGTCGAGCGTGCCGTCGCCGGTCAGCAGGAGCACGATGCACCCGACCACTGCGGCCGACAGCACCCCGACCTGCACCATCGACCACGTCTTCCGCCACCGCGGCTGCTGTCCCTGACCGTCCACGCCCTCATTCTCCCCCGGGACCTCGTGCCCGGCCTACCGCTGCCGCGCAGTCGCGGTGCTCGGTTCGGTCGGCCGGGCCGCCGCGGCTCCTACGATCGTCGCGCGCCGCAGGTCGTGGTGCGGGGAAGGACCGTGGCCATGGCGACGAGGCAACTGCACTTCGACGGCTCGGGGGTGCCGGACGGCGAGGGCGTCGTCGCGACCCGGCTGGGATGGCTGCTCGACCCGGGAGACGTGCACTTCGCGCTCGCCACGGACGGCACCGGGGCGACGGACTTCCACCGGGGCGGCTGGAACTCGTGGTCGCCGACCGGCTGGGCCCCGCTCGACGAGAGTCCGCTCCGCATCTGGGGCGACGACGAGCGACGGCTCACCGCGGACGACGCGGCGAACGACACGCCGGACCGGCACGAGGGCAACGGGTTCGGCGCGCTACGGCTGGCCGACGGCCGGGTCCTGCTCCTCGGCGCGCTCGGCCTCGGCACCCCGCGGGTGGGCGGCGCGGCGCACAGCCTCTGGGCCACGGTCGAGACCGACGACGGCGACGGGTGGTTCCTGGGCGTCGGGCCCGAAGCCGCCGTGTTCGCCCGCTACGCGGAACTCCTGCGCGACCGGCTCGGCACCCCGTCCGCCCCGCCCGTGTCGACGCTCTGGTGCAGCTGGTACTCGTCCTTCGAGGACATCGACGAGGGGCTGATCGCCGACGCGACGGCCGGGCTCGGCGACCTGCCGGTGGACGTCGTCCAGATCGACGACGGGTGGGAGGAGATCGTCGGCGACTGGGTGCCGAACGACCGCTTCCCGTCCGGCATGGCGGCCACCGCGGCGACGGTCGCGGCTCGGGGGTCGCGCCCGGGGCTCTGGCTCGCCCCGCTCATCTGCCTGCCCGGGTCACGGACGGCGGCCGAGCACCCCGACTGGCTCGTGCAGGACCCGGGCGGCGGTCCGCTGGTCGCCGGGTACAACTGGGACTCGCACTACTTCGCGCTCGACACCACCCATCCGGAGGTGCAAGCGCACCTGGACGCCGTGGTGCGGACGGTGGTCGGGTGGGGCTTCCGCTACCTCAAGCTGGACTTCCTGTACGCCGGGGCCCTGCCGGGCGTCCGACACCGGGACGTGCCGCGGGAACGGGCGTACCGGGAGGCGCTGCAGCGGATCCGTACCGCCGCCGGGCCCGACGTGTACCTGCTCGGGTGCGGTGCGCCGATGCTCCCGTCGGTCGGGGTCCTCGACGGCGTCCGGGTCGGCCCGGACACGGCGTCCGACTGGGCACCGCCCGGGAGCGTCGCCGACCCGAGCCACGAGGGCGGACGGAACGGGGCCACTGCCTCGCTCGCCCGGCTCTGGATGCACGAGCTGTACCAGGTCGACCCGGACGTGGCGTACTTCCGGTCGATCGAGACGACGATGAGCCCCGAGCAGCGTCAGGTCGGCGTCGACCTGGCGATCGTTGCCGGCTTCCGGTCGACGTCCGACCCGGTGGCCTGGCTCGACGCCGGGGAGCAGGCGGCGCTCCGACGGTTCCTCACCGGCGAGCCGGTCGTCGAGCCGGCAGGCCCGGACCGCTACGTCATCGACGGCCGGACGGTCGACTTCGGCCCGGTCGTCCGCGAAGCCCGCGTGGGTCGGGAGCACCTGACCGAGGAGCGCGACCAGCGAGCCCGCTAGTGCGGTGACCGCAAGGCCACTGGGACACCGGGGAGCCCGGGCACCGCGACCGTGTGCACCCGGACGCCGTGCCGACGGATGCGGTCGAGCTCGTCCGGGTCCGCCGCGTCGTCCGTGACCAGGTCGTCGACGTCGTCGAGGCCGGCGACCCAGGCGGTGGTGACGCGACCGATCTTCGACGAGTCCGCGACCACGACGACCCGCTGGGCCCGTCGTGCCATCACGCTGTTCGTCCGCGCCTCGGTGCCGTCGTGGGTCGTTGCCCCGCCCGCCGCGCTGACACCGTCCATGCCGAGGATCGCCGTCCCGACGGTCACCGCGTTGAACGTGCTCTCGGCCAGCGCACCGACGAGTTCCAGGGAGTGTCCCCGCACGACACCGCCGGTGACCACCACCGTGAGGTTCGGCCGTCCGCCGATCTCGGACGCCGTCGTGACCGAGTTCGTGACCACGGTCAGGTCGTTCCGGAACATCAGGGCACGTGCGACCCCGGCGGCGGTGGTGCCGCCGCCGATCGCCACGACGCACGGCCCCTCGGGCAGCAGGGTCGCGGCGCACCGGGCGATGCGGGCCTTCGCGTCGCGGTACTGCGCGTCCCGCAGCCCGACCGGCACCTCGGACGCCGGCAGGGTCCGGGCTCCACCGTGTGTCCGGGCCAGGAGCCCCTGGTCCTCGAGGTCGGCGAGGTCCCGTCGGATCGTCGCCGGGGAGACCCCGAACGCCCGGACCAGGTCGTCCAGCCCCATGCTCCGACGTTCGCGGACTGCCGTGATGATCGCGATCTTGCGGCTGGACCGCTTCGACGACCCGGACTGCAGAGACGGGGCGGACTCGAGGAAGTGCGTCACGGATTCCCTTTCGCTCAACTGGACTGCGCGTTTCTGGTCGTTGGTTGCGACAACTGCTCAAAACCACACAGTATGCCTCCACGACGCATCCCACCGTTCGACGAAGGAGTTCTCGGTGCCGACACCACGACGCACGTCCCCCCGCTGGCCACGGACCAGACGACTACGGGGTGCCGTCCTCGGGATCGCGCTCGCGGTCACGACGACGATGCTCAGCGGCTGCGCCACCCCGGGCGCGACCGTGCTCGACGTCGACGCGCCGGTCACCATCACGATGTGGTCCGGGCAGAGCGACCAGGCCGAGAAGCTCCTGCAGCGGCTCGTCACCGAGTTCGAGGACGAGCACCCGAACGTCACGATCGACATGTCCGCCGGCTCGTCGTCCACGGAGGAGCTGCTCCAGAAGCTCGCGGCGTCCTTCGCCGGCCACGACTCCCCCGACGTCTCCTACACGTTCGGGTCCTGGGCCAGCCAACTCGAACGCTCCGGTCGCACGCTCGACCTGCGGGACGTGGTGTCCGACCCGGAGGTGCGGTGGGACGAGTTCTCGTCGGCGGCCCGGGCGACCGCGCAGCCGACCGGCGGCAAGGTGATCGGGTTCCCGGCCGTCGTCGACAACATCTCCCTGCTCTACAACAAGACGGTGTTCGACCGGGCCGGTGTCGCCTACCCGACCGCGGACTGGACCTGGAGCGACTTCCGACGCGCGGCGAAGCGGCTGACCGACGCCGACAGCCACACCTACGGGTACGGCTACTCGGTGTCCGGCAGCGAGGAGACGACCTGGCAGCTGTGGCCGCACCTGTGGCAGAACGGCGGCGCGATCCTCAGCGAGGACGGCGAACGGTCGGCGTTCGACTCGGCGGCCGGTGTGCGGGCGGTCGCGTTCCTCCGCGGCATGGCCGTCGACGACCGCAGCGTCTACCTGGACCAGACGGACACGAAGGCCGCGCAGCTCTTCGCCAGCGACCGGATCGGGATGATCACCTCCGGACCGTGGCAGCTCTCCGCCCTGCAGACCGCGAAGACCTCGTACGGCGTCGTGCAGCTGCCGGGCACCCGCGGTGACCACCAGACGGTGTCCGGCCCGGACCTCTGGACCGTCTTCGACAACGACGACGTGAACCGTGCGCACTGGGCGACCGAGTTCACCCGCTGGCTGACCTCGGCGGAGCAGGACGAGCGGTTCAACGTGGCCGTCGGCAACCTGCCACTCCGCTCCAGCGAGACCTCCAGCGCCGCGTTCCGGAAGCAGGTCGCCGCGCTGCCGGGGCTCGACGTGATGCAGGCCAACTCCGCGAACGCGCGGCAGGCCCGACCGACCGTGCCCGGGTACAACGGCCTGTCCGAAGCCGTCGGCAACGGGGTGGCCCGGGTCCTCCAGGGCGAGGGCACCCCCGCCGAGACGCTGCGGCAGGCGACCGTCGCCGCCGACAAGGCACTGCGCCAGGGCTAGGAGCCACGACATGACCACCTCAACGATCCAGCCTCCGAAGCCGCGGGAGCAGACCCCCACGAAGGCCGCGGCCCGCCGGCGGTCCGCCCGCTCCCGGCGGGAGGCAGCGGCCGGCTGGGGGTTCGTCGCCCCCGCGCTCGCCATCGTCCTCGGCCTGACGGTCTTCCCCGGGGTGTGGGCGCTCGTCCTCTCCTTCCAGAGCTGGGACGGCTTCAGCCCGGCCACCCCGGTCGGCACGCAGAACTACCAGGACCTGGTGACCGATGCCTCGCTCGGCGCCGCCGTCCTGCACACCGGCCTCTACACGGTCCTGTTCGTGCCGGCCTCGCTGTTGCTCGGGCTGTTCCTCGCGGTGGCACTGAACCGGAAGATCCGGTTCATCGGGCTGTACCGCACGGCGGTCTTCGTCCCGTTCGTGGCCTCGGCGGCAGCGACCGGCATCCTCACCACCTACCTGTTCAGCCCACAGTTCGGCATCGTCAACAACGTCCTCCGGGTCCTGCACCTGCCGCAGCAGGGCTGGCTCGAGGACCGGAGCGAGGCGATGCTCGTCATCATCGTGATGTCCCTCTGGGGCCAGGCGGCGTTCACGACGGTGATCTACCTCGCCGCGCTGCAGGACGTCCCCGGCGAGGTGATCGAGGCCGCCCGCATCGACGGCGCGAACGCGTGGCAGACGTTCTGGCGGGTCGTGTGGCCGCAGCTGACACCGGTCACCACGTTCGTCGCGATCTACCAGACCCTGCAGGCGGTGCAGCTCTTCGACCTGGTCTACGCGACCACCCGGGGCGGGCCGCTCGACGCGACACAGACCATCGTCTACCACCTGTGGAAGGTCGCGTTCCAGAACCTGCAGTTCGGCTACGGCTCCGCCATCGCCTACGGCCTGTTCTTCCTCACCCTCGTCACCACGGTCATCGTCACGGTCGCGCAGCGTCGCGCCGGAAGGAGCACGCCCTGATGTCCACCGGACTGCCCACCGCCCGACGACGACGCCTGCCGTTCAGCCCCTGGCACCTGTTGCTGCTGCCGATCTCGCTGCTCTTCCTGGTGCCGTTCATCGAGATGTTCACGACGTCGCTCGAGCCCGCGTCGGAGATCAACAGGTTCCCGCCGGCGTTCATCCCGACGCACTTCACGCTGTCCGGCTACGAGCGGCTCTTCGCCGAGAGCGACGTCCTGCACTGGCTGCTCAACACCGTCATCGTCTCGGCGTCGGCGATCGTCTCGCACCTGGTCCTGTGCTCGCTCGCCGGGTACGGGTTCGCCCGACTGCGGTTCCCGGGACGGACCTTCGGGTTCCTGGCCGTCCTCGCCACGATCATGATCCCGTCGCAGCTGCTCATGATCCCGACCTACGTCATGTTCGCGCGTCTGCACCTCGTCGACCACCTCGGCGCCGCGATCGTGCCGTGGCTGGCGTCGGCGTTCGGCATCTTCCTGATGCGACAGTTCTTCCTCTCGCTCCCCGCCGAGCTCGAGGAGGCCGGCATGATCGACGGCTGCAGCCGCCTGCAGGTCTTCTTCCGGATCGTGCTGCCGCTCGCCCGTCCGGCACTCGCCACCCTGGCGGTGTTCACGCTGCTCGGCTCCTGGAACGACCTGGTCTGGCCGCTCATCGCGATCAACAACGAGGACGCCTTCACACTGCAGCTCGGCCTGACGAACTTCCAGGGGGTGCGACGCACCGACTGGTCGCTGCTGATGGCCGGCAACGTCGTCGCGACCCTGCCGCTGATCCTGATGTTCCTCGTCGCGCAGAAGCAGTTCGTCGCCACGATGGCTTCCGCAGGTCTGAAGGGCTGACCGACCGCCGCCGGCGGACGGACGCACCAGACGGACGGGAGGCCCGTGGCGGCGC